>CAZREY010000057.1:0-10932 GCA_964599015.1 uncultured Thiobacillus sp. | reverse complement strand
GAATGGGAATCCAGCGCTCGGCGGAGACCTCCTGCTCGATGAGGGACATGGGAAAGATGGCCGCCAGGGCCTCGGGGCCGACGGGCTTGCCGTCCGGCCCCAGGGGCGGTGCCGGCTTGTTGGGCATGTCCGCCACCACGTTGTACCAATGGGTGGGGATGTCGCTCTCGTCCAGCAGGATCTTGGTCTGGGGCATGGTCCGGGTCTCCTTGCGCTGATGAACAAAACAACAATGCTACCGCTCCGGCCCGGGAATAACATGATCCAGGACAGGTCCACCTACCGGGACCCGCACCGGCCCGGCTATCCTGAATACAGAAGCCGGTCAGACACGGAACAGACAAGGAAAGGCAGGCATGCCCCTTCGCCCCGCCCAGGCCCGATGGTTCGAGACCTACCTGCCCCGGGATCAGACGGTGCCGGGGGTGGAGGTATTGGCCCGCACGGGGGCCGTGGAACTGGAAACGGCCCGGCATCAGGTCCAGCCGGCGGATGTGGCACGGCTGCGTTACTTCGTGGACCACTTCCAGGCCCTGGCCGGGGCCCATGCCCAGGACCTGCCCCGGGTGGGCGCCTGGGCCAGCGCCCTGCGCGGCGACCCCATCCACCTGGCCAACCAGGCCCTGCACCGCCTGCGCCTCTGGTGCGACCGGGTGGACCTGGTCCATGCCCGCCTGGAGCACCTGGAGGCCGAGGAGCATTACCTGCTGCTGCTGAGTGACTGCGTGGAGGCCATGGCCCGGGACGGGCTGGATCTGGAGCGGGTGTTCAACCGCACCCGCTTCCTGTGCAAGTGCCTGTTCGCCTGTCCCCATTCGGACACGCCCCCCGCCCTGGACGGGGTGGAGCATGTGGCGCGGGGGGAAAGCCGGGATTTCCTCTATGTGGCCAGCCTCACGGACCGGCGCCACCTCATCCGCCACCTTGCGGTGGAGCGGGGCTGCGAGCAGATCGCCCTGCCCGCCTGGCTCACCGGGGACGCGGCGCGGCAGCGGGAGGAGCTGCGCCAGCGCCTGGCGGACACCCGGCGGGAAAAGGTGCGCCGCAAGGTGGAGCTGCGCACCCTGCGGGAGGACCACCAGGTGGCCCAGGACCGGGCCGACGTGGGAACCCTGCGCTGGTACCTCAACCATGCCGCCGACACCCTGGGGGCGGGCCCCCTGAACCACGTCAGCGGCTGGACCACCCTGGCCGACCCCCAGGAACTGCGCCAGGCCCTGGCCACGGCGGGCATCCAGGCCATCATCCGCTCCCCCAACCCGCCCGGCCAGGCCGCGCCGCCCGTGTCTGACGTGGCCGGCTGGTGGGCCCGGCCCTTCCGCCCCCTGGTGGAAATGCTGGGCCCGCCCGGCCGGCAGGAGGTGGATCCCACGGGCCTGCTGGCCCTGGTGGTGCCCCTGCTGTTCGGCTACATGTTCCCGGACGTGGGCCACGGCCTGGTGCTGGCCCTGGGGGCCCTGGCCCTGTCCTGGCGCTGGCCCCGGGTCCGCTTCCTGGTGCCCTGCGGCGTGGCCGCCATGGTGTTTGGCCTGCTGGCGGGGGACGTGTTCGGCCTGCATGACCTGATCCCCGCCCTCTGGCTGCCCCCCCTGGAGGCCCCGATGCTGATCCTGGTCATCCCCATGGTGTTCGGCGCCCTGCTCCTGGCCCTGAGCCTGGTGCTGGCCGGGATCCAGGCCCGCTGGCGGGGGGAGGGGCGGCGCTGGCTGTGGCGTGACGGGGCCCTGCTGGCCCTCTATGCCTTCACCCTGGCGGGCCTGTTCCATCCGCTCGCCTTCTGGCTGGCGGCCCTGGCCGGCCTGCAATACCTGGGGGCCAGCCTGGCCCAGGCCCCCGCCGGCCTGCGCCTGGTCCACCTGCCCGCCGCCCTGGGGGACCTGCTGCTGGGGGCCTTCGAGCTGGCCCTCAACACCATTTCCTTCCTGCGGGTGGGGGCCTTCGCCCTGGGCCACGCCGCCCTGTCCCAGGCCATCGTCACCCTGGCGGAGGCCACGGATTGCGCCTGGGGCTGGTGGGTGGTGATGGTGCTGGGCAACGTCTTCGCCCTGGCCCTGGAGGGCCTGCTGGTGTTCGTGCAGACCACTCGCCTGGTGCTGTTCGAGTTCTTCATCCGCTTCCTGCGGGGCGAAGGGCGCCTGTTCCATCCCGTGGGCAAGCCTCCCGGCCCGGATTCCCCCCGGAATGAGCGAAAATCCCGGACACCCAACCATCAAGGCCAAGGCTGAACCGTGCCCATGAAACCCGACCTCACCGAACACACCCTGGATTCCCGCGACGAATACCGGGGCCGCCTGCTGCATGTGAAGAAGGACCGGGTGCGCCTGCCGGACGGCGCCGAATCCACCCGGGAATACATCGTCCATCCGGGGGCGGCGGTGATCATCCCCGTGTTCGACAACGGCGACATCCTGCTGGAGCGCCAGCACCGCTATCCCCTGCGGCGGGACTTCATCGAGCTGCCCGCCGGCAAGTTCGATCCGGACGAGACCGAGCTGGCCTGCGCCCAGCGGGAACTCCAGGAAGAGACGGGCTACGTGGCCACCCGCTGGCGGGAACTGCCCACCTTCTACCCCTGCATCGGCTATGCCAACGAGCGCCTGGTGTATTTCCTGGCGGAGGGCCTGGCCTTCAGCGGCGAGGACATGGACGACGACGAGTTCCTGGAGATCCTGCGGGTGCCCTTCGACGAGGCCCTGGCCATGATCGGCGACGGCCGCATCGACGAGGCCAAGACCGTCATGGGCCTGCTGTGGTACGAGCGCTTCATCAAGGGCCGCTGATACACTGGCCCCGACCCGGCAACCCCTGCGCGACATGAGCCTCAACACCCTGGAAGAACTGGCCGACGCCGTGAAGGCCTTCGGCCGCGAGCGGGACTGGCAACAGTACCACGACCCCAAGAACCTCACCGCCGCCCTCATCGTGGAGGCGGCGGAGCTGCTGGAGCCCTTCCAGTGGCTCACCCCGGAGCAGAGCCTGAACCTTCCCGAGGCCAAGCGGGAGGCCGTGCGCCAGGAGATGGCCGACGTGTTCATCTACCTGGTGAGCCTGGCCAACTGCCTGGACATCGACCTGCTCAAGGCCGCCGAGGACAAGCTGGCCATCAACGCGCGCAAGTACCCCGTCGAGAAGGCCAAGGGTTCCTGCGCGAAATCCCACGAACTCTGACCCACCGATGCCGACCCCATCATGAGCGACGAAAAGCCCTACTACCGCCACCACCTGTTCTTCTGCCTCAACGTGCGGGAGGACGGCGGCGCCTGCTGCGCCGACCACAACGCCGAGGCCCTGTTCGAACATGCCAAGAAGAAGGCCAAGAAGCTGGGCCTCCACGGCAAGGGGGGCGACTGCCGGGTGAACCGGGCCGGCTGCATGGATCGCTGCGACCTGGGGCCCGTGTGCGTGGTCTACCCGGACGCCACCTGGTACACCTACGTGGACGAGGCGGACATCGACGAGATCCTGGAAAGCCACCTGCGCGACGGCCGGGTGGTGGAGCGCCTGAAGATCTGACCCCCCTCCCCCGCCGGGGGAGGGGCCGGGGGAGAGGGAATAGCGCAACCATGGCCGCACCACCTGAATGAAACGCCACAAACTCCGCATCAAGCTGCCGGCCGGCAAGATCGAGACCGTCATCGAGGACCCGGAGGAAGGCCGCCGGGGCCTGGCCCTCATCGCCCATCCCCACCCCCTCCACGGCGGCAGCCTGGACAACAAGGTGGCCTGGACCCTGGCCAAGGCGGCGGTGAACCGGGGGCTGGTGGCGGTGCGCCCCAACTTCCGCGGCGTGGGTGAGAGCGAGGGTGCATTCGACCACGGCATCGGCGAGACCGAGGACCTGCTGGGCCTGGCCGCAGCCATCGCCCCCCACTACCCGGGGCTGCCCTGGACCCTCATGGGCTTCTCCTTCGGCGCCTACGTGCAGCACCGGGTGGCGGCGCAGCTCCATGCGGACCGCCTCATCATGGTGGGCCCCGCCGTGTCCATGTACGACTTCGCCGGCCCCCCCATCCCCGCCCACCTCATCCACGGCGTGGAGGACGAGCTGATCCCCATCGCCGCTGTGCGGAAATATGCCCATGCCCACGGCATCCCCCTGCACGAGATCGAGGGCGCGGGGCATTTCTTCCACGGCAAGCTGAAGCCCCTCCAGGCCCTGGTGGAAAGCCTGTGCCGCTAGCGCCCCTATCCATCCGCCGCCTCACCAAGCGCTACGGCGGCACCACCGTGGTGGACGGCCTGGACCTGGAACTGGCCCCGGGCCGTTGCCACGGCCTGCTGGGCCCCAACGGCGCCGGCAAGACCACCACCCTGCGCCTGGCCCTGGGCCTCATCGGCGCGGACCAGGGCGAGATCAGCCTCATGGGCCACCCCATGCCGGATGAGGGCGGCGCCGCCCGGCGGCGGGTGGGGGTGGTGCCCCAGGCCGACAGCCTGGACCCGGACTTCACCGTGCGGGAGAACCTGCTCACCTACGGCCGCTACTTCGGCCTCAAGCGCGCGGACATGGCCGGCCGCATCCCGGAGCTGCTGGCCTTCGCCGGCCTGGAAGGCAAGGCCGAGTCCCCCATCACCAACCTCTCCGGCGGCATGAAGCGCCGCCTCACCCTGGCCCGGGCCCTGGTCAACGACCCGGAGATCATCTTCCTGGACGAGCCCACCACCGGCCTGGACCCCCAGGCCCGGCACCTCATCTGGCAGGGCCTGCGCCGCCTCATCGCCCAGGGCAAGACCCTGCTGCTCACCACCCACTTCATGGACGAAGCGGAGCGCCTGTGCGACGTCATCAGCGTCATGGACCGTGGCCGCATCATCGTCCAGGGCAGCCCCCGGGAGCTGATCCGCGCCCACATCGAGCCCCACGTGGTGGAGGTGTTCGGCGAGGGCCTGGCGGCATGGCGCGCAAGCCGGTTCCCCTCGCCCGCGAGCGGGAGAGGGGCTGGGGGAGAGGGGAAGGGGTTCTGCCGCCGCTGCGAGCAGGCCGGCGAGACCCTGTTCTGCTACACGGACGATCCCCAGGCCGTGGTGGCGGACCTGGAGGCCCAAGGCAACGGCGGCCTGCGCTACCTGCACCGCCCCGCCAACCTGGAAGACGTGTTCCTCAAGCTCACGGGGAGGGATTTGCGTGACTGACCTGCGCTGGTACCCCGTCTGGCTGCGCAACCTCAAGGTGTGGAAGAAGCTGGCCTTTCCGTCCATCCTGGGCAACCTGGCGGACCCCCTGCTGTACATGCTGGGCCTGGGCTACGGCCTGGGGGGCCTGCTGCAACAGGTGGACGGCGTGCCCTACCTCAACTTCCTGGCCGCCGGCATGCTGTGCTACAGCGTCATGAACAGCGCCACCTTCGAGACCCTCTACTCCGCCTTCTCCCGCATGCACGTGCAGAAGACCTGGGAGGCCATCCTCAACACGCCCCTGGGGCTGAAGGACGTGCTGCTGGGGGAACTGGCCTGGGCCACCTCCAAGGCCCTGCTCTCCGGCGCCGCCATCCTGCTGGTGATCTGGGCCCTGGGCCTGCAGGCGGACTTCGCCATGAGCCTGGCCCTGATCCCCGTGGTCCTCCTCACCGGCTTCTGCTTCGCCGGCCTGGGGCTCGCCGTCAACGCCGTCTCCCCCAACTACGACTTCTTCCTCTACTACTTCACCCTGGCCATCACCCCCATGGTCCTGCTGGGCGGGGTGTTCTACCCCCCCTCCGCCCTGCCCGACTGGCTGGCCACGGCCGCCGCCTGGCTGCCCCTCACCCACGCCATCGAGCTGGCCCGGCCCCTGGTGCTGGGGCGCTGGCCAGACATGCCGGTGTGGCATGGGGTGGTGCTGGTGGCTTACGGGGTGGCGGGGTTCGGCGCGTCGTTGGTGCTGACGCGGCGGCGTCTGCTGCGCTGAAGCCCCTCGCCCGCAAGCGGGAGAGGGGTGAAAGCCAGGCCTCAGCCTGCCCGGCCCTATTCAAACTCCATGGACCGGAACACCCGCCCCGCATTGAGACGGGCCAGTTCGTCCGCCGTGTGCAGGTGCAGGTAGGCGGACTGGTCCACCTTGTAGGCGTCCTCCAGGGAACCGCCCTTCTCGATCACCTCGGCGATGCGGGCGCGCAGGTGGGACAGGTAGTCCCGGGTCCACCTGCGCACCGTGGCCATGTCGGTGGGGCCGCCGTGGCCGGGGATGACGATCTCGGCGCCCAGGGCCTCGAACTCGTCCCAGACCCGGATCCAGCGGGCGGTGTCCGTGTCCTCGAAGATGGGGGGCATGCGCACGTGGAAGGCGGTGTCGCCGGCGATGACCAGCTTCTTCTCCGGCAGCCACACCATGGTGTCGCCATGGTGGTGGGCGTTGCCCAGGTGCAGGACCTCGATCTTCACGCCCCCCATGGACAGGTCCAGGCGGTCGTCGTAGAGGATGTCCGGCATGACGAATTCGGTACGGTAGGCCTTGTCCCGCTGGCGGGCGCGCATGCCAGCCAGGGCCTCGTACCCGTTCTTTTCCATGTACCTGGCGGTGTCACGTTGGGCGACGATCTTGGCGCCCTGCTCCTTCCAGTACTTGGAGCCCAGCATGGCGTGGCCCTGGCCGTTTTCCAGCACCACGTATTTCACGGGCTGGTCGGTGCGCTTCCTGATCTCGTCGTGGAGGCTCTGGGCCAGGAGGTAGTTGTCGCCGGCGTTCACCACCACCACGCCTTCCGGGGTGATGACGAAAGAGAGGTTGTTGTTGTGGCCGGAATTCTCGTAGGTGCCGGGAGCGGTGGCGCCGATGGCGGACCACACGCCGGGGATCACCTCCCGTGGCAGGTCGTAGAGGAAGGACGTGGGCGCGGCGTCCGTGGGCACCACGGGCAGGCCGGCCCGCTTCCAGTTGAAGAAGCCGTCCCGGTAGTTCTTCACGTCGGTGTAGCCCAGCTGGAGGAGGGTCTCGGCGGCCAGGGGGCTGCGCTGGCTGACGCCGCAGTAGACCACGATGGGGGTGCGCTTGTCCGGCACGGCGGCCTCGATCTGGAATTCCAGCCAGCCCCGCACCAGGTTGGCGAAGCGGGGGGCGTCGATGCGGCCGCCCAGGATGGCCAGTTCCTGGGGCATGCGCACGTCGATGACCATGGTTTCCGGCCGTTCCTTCAATTGCGCGGCCAGGCCCGCCGTGTCCAGCTGGGGCACCCTAGCCATGACCCCATCCAGCACGGCCTGGGCCGCCTGGGTGAGAGGCGGGGCTTCGGGAATGGGGTATTGCACGGCCGCCAGGTTCTGGGCCTGGGCCGCCGTCGCGGCCAGCAGGCCGCAGGACAGGAGTAGGGATTTCATGGTGGCTGCCTTGCCTTCCGCGCGTGGAGGGCCAAGGCTACGCCGCCCGGGGGCGGCGCGGAATGGTAGGGCGTTACCAGCGGCTTACCAGATGCCCAGGAATTCCAGCATGCCCTTGGCCGCTTCCCGGCCTTCGTACACGGCGGTCACCACCAGGTCGGAACCCCGCACCATGTCGCCACCGGCGAACACCTTGGGATTGGCGGTCTGGTAGCTGTGCTTGTGGCCCTTGGCCACCACGCGGCCGGCCTGGTCCGTGGTGATGCCCTGGTCCGCGAACCAGGGCTGGGGATTGGGCCGGAAGCCGAAGGCCACCACCACGCGGTCGCAGGGGATGATCTCCTCGGAACCCTCGATGACCACGGGGGTGCGGCGTCCCCGGGCGTCGGGGGCGCCCAGCTCGGTGGTGACCAGCTTGATGCCTTCCACCTTGCCGTTGCCGACGACCTCGACAGGCTGGCGGTTCCACAGGAACTGCACGCCCTCTTCCTTGGCGTTGGCCACCTCCCGCTTGGAACCGGGCATGTTGGCTTCGTCCCGGCGGTAGGCGCAGGTGACGCTGGCAGCGCCCTGGCGGATGGAGGTGCGGTTGCAGTCCATGGCGGTGTCGCCGCCGCCCAGCACCACCACGCGCAGGCCCTTCATGTCGATGAACTCCGCCTGGGGGATGTTCAGGCAGTGGTTCACGTTGGAGATGAGGAAGGGCAGCGCGGGCATCACGCCGGGCAAATCCTCGCCGGGGATGCCGGCCTGCATGTAGGTGTAGGTGCCCATGCCCAGGAACACGGCGTCGAATTCGTTGAGCAGGTCGGCCATCTGCACATCCTTGCCCACCTCGGTGTTCAGGCGGAACTCGATGCCCATGCCCTCGAAGATCTCCCGGCGGCGCACCATGACGCTCTTTTCCATCTTGAACTCGGGGATGCCGAAGGTGAGCAGGCCGCCGATCTCGGGATAACGGTCGAAGACCACCGCCTGCACGCCGTTGCGGGCCAGCACGTCGGCGGCCCCCAGGCCGGCGGGGCCGGCGCCGATGACGGCCACCTTCTTGCCGGTGGGCACCACCTTGCTCATGTCCGGGCGCCAGCCCTGGGCGAAGGCGGTGTCGCTGATGTACTTCTCCACGGCGCCGATGGTGACGGCGCCTGCTTCCACCTGGTTCAGGGTGCAGGAACCTTCGCACAGCCGGTCCTGGGGACAGACCCGGCCGCACACTTCCGGCAGGGAGTTGGTCTGGTGGGACAGCTCGGCGGCCTCGAACAGGCGGCCCTCATCCACCAGCTTGAGCCAGTTGGGGATGTAGTTGTGCACCGGGCACTTCCACTCGCAGTAGGGGTTGCCGCAGGCCAGGCAAAGGCCCGACTGCTCCTGGGCCTGGTCGGCGCCGAAGGGGGCGTAGATCTCCCTGAACTGGACCTTGCGGACTTCCGCCGGGGTCTTGTCGCCGTCCCGGCGGGGGATGTTGAGGAATTGGAAGATATCGGACATGGCATCAATCCTTCAGCAAGCTGTCCAGGGTCATGGCCTTGGGCTTCACCAGCCAGAACCGGTTCACCACATCGTTGAAGTGCTCCAGCATCCAGCGGGCACGGGCGGAACCGGTGTAGAGCAGGTGCTTCTCCAGCTTCTCCCGCAGGAAGGCCCGGTGCTCGCCGGTCTTCTCGTCGTTGATGCGGTTGATGTCCACCAGCTCGTTGTTGTACTTGTCGGCGAACCGCCCATCCTCATCGTAGGCCAGGGCGAAGCCGCCGGTCATGCCGGCGCCCACGTTCAGGCCCGTATTGCCCAGGACGATGACGCAGCCGCCGGTCATGTATTCGCAGCAGTGCTCGCCCACGCCTTCCACCACCGCCAGGGCGCCGGAGTTGCGCACGCCGAAGCGCTCGCCGGCCATGCCTGCGGCGTAGAGCTCGCCGCCGGTGGCGCCGTACAGGCAGGTGTTGCCGATGATGCTGGCCTTGTGGCTCTCGAAGGCGGAACCCTTGGGCGGATAGACGATGAGGCGGCCGCCGGACATGCCCTTGCCCACGTAGTCGTTGGCGTCGCCCTCGATCTCCAGGGTGAGGCCTTGGTGGTTCCACACGCCGAAGCTCTGGCCGGCGGAGCCGTTGAGCTTGATGTGCAGGCAGTCGGCGGGTAGACCCTCGGCGCCGTGGGCCTTGGCGATCTCGCCGCTAAGCCTTGCGCCGATGGAGCGGTTCACGTTGCGCACGCTGTATTCCAGGCGCTGGGGGGTCTTGCTCTTGATGCCCGGCAGGGCGTCCTGGACCATCCGCTCCGCCAGCTCCCCCTTGTCAAAGGAGGGGTTGCGGTCTTCCACGCAGAAGCGGGGCTCGGCGGCGTCGATGCTGCCCTGGGACAGGAGCACGTCCAGCTTGAGCCTGGACTGCTTGTCCGATTCGCCGGGCAGCAGGTCCAGCAGGTCGGTGCGGCCGATGAGGTCCTCGAAGCGGCTGATGCCCAGGGCGGCCATCCACTCCCGGGTCTCCCGGGCCACGAAGGTGAAGTAGTTGATCACCATGTCCGGCAGGCCGATGAAGAACTGCTTGCGCAGGCGCGCGTCCTGGGTGGCCACGCCGGTGGCGCAGTTGTTCAGGTGGCAGATGCGCAGGTACTTGCAGCCCAGGGCGATCATGGGGGCGGTGCCGAAGCCGAAGGACTCGGCGCCCAGGATGGCGGCCTTGACCACGTCCAGGCCGGTCTTCAGGCCGCCGTCGGTCTGCACCCGCACCCGGCCCCGCAGACCGTTGGCCCGCAGCACCTGCTGGGCTTCGGTGAGGCCCAGCTCCCAGGGGGTGCCGGCGTATTTCACCGAGGTGAGGGGCGAGGCGCCGGTGCCGCCGTCGTAGCCGGAGATGGTGATGAGGTCGGCGTAGGCCTTGGCCACGCCGGCGGCGATGGTGCCCACGCCGGGCTCGGCCACCAGCTTCACCGATACCAGGGCCTGGGGGTTCACCTGCTTCAGGTCGAAGATGAGCTGGGCCAGGTCCTCGATGGAGTAGATGTCGTGGTGGGGCGGCGGCGAGATGAGGGAGATGCCGGGCTTGGTGCAGCGCAGCTTGGCGATGTGGGGCTCCACCTTCTTGCCGGGCAGCTGGCCGCCCTCGCCGGGCTTGGCGCCCTGGGCGATCTTGATCTGCAGGACCTCGGCGTTCACCAGATAGTGGGCGGTAACGCCGAAGCGGCCGGAGGCCACCTGCTTGATCTTGGACATCTTCACGGTGCCGTAGCGGGCCGGGTCCTCGCCGCCCTCGCCGGAGTTGGAGCGGCCGCCGATGCGGTTCATGCCTTCCGCCAGGGCCTCGTGGGCCTCGGGGGACAGGGCCCCCAGGGACATGCCGGCGGAGTCGAAGCGCTTGAGGATGGCCTCCAGGGGCTCCACGTCGTCCACGGCCAGGGGCTGGTCCGCCAGCCTCAGCTTCATCAGGTCCCGGAACATGGCCACGGGGCGATTGTTCACGCTGGCGGCGTATTCCTTGTAGGCGTCGTAGGAGCCGGTCTGCACGGCTTTCTGCAACTGCTGCACCACGTCCGGGTTGTAGGCGTGGTATTCCTCGCCATGCATGAACTTGAGCAGGCCGCCGGCGGAGATGGGGCGCAGGGGGTTGAAGGCGGCCCGGGCCAGCTGCTTCTGGTCCG
>CAZREY010000056.1:0-10945 GCA_964599015.1 uncultured Thiobacillus sp. | reverse complement strand
CCCAAGCCGCCGCCGAATGCAGGCATGTCAAACCTCCTTTTCCGTATTCATGGGCGCCACCCTCAGGGTCAGGCCGTCCACGGCCACCACCCTTACCCGGGCGCCCTTCACAAGGGTTTGAGGGCAAACGATGCGCCAGGTTTCCCCATGCACATGGGCCCAGCCCTCGCCGTCGCAATCCTCCAGCACCGTGCCCACGCTGCCCACCATCTCCTCCCTGCCCGTGGCCACCGGCCGCCGGCGGGCCTTCAGGGCCAGGCCCACGGCGAACACCATGATCAATACCGACACCACCGCCGAGGGCACGATCACCCCCCAGGGGATGCCATAGCCCGGCAGGTCCGTGTCCATGAGCATGATGGAGCCGATGACGAAGGCCGCCACGCCCCCCAGGCCCAGGATGCCGAAGCTGGGCAGGAAGGCCTCCGCCACCATGAAGGCCAGACCCAGCAGGATGAGCCCCAGGGCCACGTAGTTAACGGGCAGCAGCTGGAAGGCGAACAGGGCCAGCAGCAGGCTGATGGCCCCCGCCACCCCCGGCAGGCCGAAGCCCGGGTTGGAAAGCTCGAAGAAGATGCCGTACATGCCCAGCAGCAGCAGGATGTAGGCCACGCTGGGGTCGCTGATCACCGTCAGCAGCTTGTTGCGCCAGTCCGGCTCCTGCTTCACCACGGTGGCACCCTGGGTATCCAGGGCGTGTTCCTCGCCCCCCGCCTTGAGTTTGCGGCCGTGCACCTGATCCAGCAGGTCGTCCAGGTCCTCGGCCACGATGTCGATGACCTTCTGCGCCAGGGCTTCCGGCGCCGAAAGGCTCACCGCCTCCCGCACCGCCCTTTCCGCCCATTCCACGTTGCGCCCCCGCAGCTCCGCCAGGCCACGGATGTAGGCGGCGGCATCGTGCACCTGCTTGCGGGTCATGGCGCCGCCAGCCGGCAGCACGGGCTCATCCCTGGCGTCCTTTCCGGCCTGCTTGTCAGTCCTGGCGTCGGGTTTTTGCTTTTCCGCCTTCTTGTCCGCATCCCCTTTCGGTATGGGCTCGTCGCCGCCCGGCGCCCCGCCGATGGCCACCGGCGTGGCCGCCCCCAGGTTGGTGCCCGGCGCCATGGCGGCGATATGGCTGGCGTAGAGGATGTAGGTGCCGGCGCTGGCCGCCCGGGCGCCGCCGGGGGATACGTAGCTGGCCACCGGCACCGGGGAGGCCAGGATGGCCTTGATGATGGTGCGCATGGCCGTATCCAGGCCGCCGGGGGTGTCCATGGCCAGCACCACCAGTTGGGCTTCGTCCTCGGCGGCCTTGTCCAGGCCCCGGGCCACGTAGTCCGCCACGCCCGGGCCGATGGCCCCCTGGATGGTCAGCACGTGCACCGGCCCTGCCGCCTGGGCGGGGAGGCTCAGAAACATCCAAAGGAAGAAGGTGGAAACGAGTCTGAACATGGCTGTTTCAGTGTAGACAGTCCGAGCAAAGCCCGTGCTGGCCATGCCCCTGGTCTGGTCTATCAGAGCTTGCCCAGGGCTAGACGGGTGCCACCATGCCTGCCCAGTTCACTGGGACGTCGGCAGAATCTCGTCGATGGGACAGGGCTTGTGGATCACATAGCCCTGGCCGTAGTCCACGCCGATTTCCCTCAGTTTGCTGAGGATCATGGGTGACTCCACATATTCGGCCACGGTTCGCAATCCAAGGGAGTGGGCGATGTCGTTCATGGACTTGACCATTGCCAAGTCGCTGGCGTTCTGCAGCATGTCCCTAATGTAGCTGCCGTCGATTTTGAGGGTGTCCGCACGCAGATTCTTGAGGTGGGCAAAGGAGGTAAAGCCGCTGCCGAAATCATCAAGGGATACCTTGCAGCCATAACGCCGGACCTGGCGGATGAACTCCTGGGCCGCGGTATAGCTTTCGATGGCGACGGTCTCCGTGATCTCGAAAATGATCTTCTCGGTAGGCACGCCGCAGCGGGGCAGCACATGCTGCAGAAAAGCCATCACATCCGAGTTGCCGAGGGAGGCGGCGGAAAGATTGATGGCGAAACCGCCTACCGACTCGAAGCCTGACGGGTTGGCGTGAATCCACTCGAACACCTTCTGCATGACCCAGATGTCCAGTTCATGGGAACGCTGCAGACGCTCCACGGCGGGAATGAGCTCCGCTGGCCGGATTTCCAGGCCGGCATGGTCCCGGATGCCCAACAGCACTTCGTAATAAGGCATCAAGCTGGCTTCCGCGCCAATGGGCATCACCATCTGGCAACGCAGGTAGAGACCGTCGCCCTCCAACAGGGCGTCCATGCGTCCAGCCCATTCCATGAGGGACTCCTGGCTCTTTAATTCCGCGCTGGCTTCCTCATAGGTTTGCATGCAGTTTCGGCCCAGGGCTTTTGCCGCGAGGCAGGCCGCATCGGCGCGCCGCAACGCCTCCACGCCGCTGATGTGGACTGGTGGATAATCGGCCACACCGATATTGAGGCCGATCTTGTAACTGTGCTGGCCATGCCTGAAGTGGTGGTCCTTGATCTGGTTCAGCAGCTTGTCCACTACCTGGCAGTCCGTGTCCTGACGGCAGTTGGGCAGCAACAAGGCCAGGGTATCGTCCCTGAACGTGGCCAGGATGCCCTCGCCACCAAGCCTGGCTGTAACCAGAGCGGCCATATCCCGCGCCAGCTGCTGCGCGGCTTCGACGCCACAGGCATTGGCGATGGTGCGAAACTGGTCGAATTCGATGATGCCCACAACATGCACCGTGTCGCGCCGGGCCTTCATGGCCGTCAGTTGCAATTGCTGCATGAAGCCCTTGCGGTTGAGCAGGTCGGTGACGGGATCGTGTAGGGCCTGACGCACAATCTGCTGATAGGTCTCGTCGAACAGCGTGTTCTCGGAACGGTCCAGGAGGGGAATATCCAGGTCCCGGCCATGCCTGGCGATGCCACCCGTTTCCTGTTTGGCCAGATCGCCCAGGGAAAGCTCCAGCTTGCGGGTGGCCGAACGGTTGGCGAATGCACAGCGAGTTGCGGGTTGGTTGATCCAGATCAGTTGCATGGGCACCCAGTTGTCTTCCGTGAAGAACTCCCACCACTGCTCCATCCTCACCCGCTCCGCCATTGCGTCGGGCACGGCTCCTCCCTCCGCTTCGGCCGGGAGTGGTGCCGGCCTACGAGGCGCCGACATCCACATTGACCGCCGACAGCCTGCCCTCGATCTCATTCAACAGCGCCTGGGGCGGTTCCCCGTGTTGGTCGGTGACCTGGGGCTCGGCCGCGAGCTGTCCGGAAAGACGATCCAACGTGGCCATGCCCGACGCCCATTCATCGCTTCCGGCGCCATAACGCATTTCCACCAGAACCAGGTGCTGCCGCCAGCCCGCGTCCAGCAAGCGCGTCAGGACAGCCGGCACCTCCCTGCCGGCCAGGCATTGTTCCAGTGCCTCATTGACCCGGGCACGGGCCACGACAATACGCTCGCGTCCCTCGCTGGCCTCCTGCAAGCGTGCCACCCGACCCTGGCGGGCCATGCGGATGGGGGGCAGAAGCTTGTCCAGGCTAGTCAAGGCAGACGTGAAAATCTCCGGATCCTCGTCGGCCTGGCTGCTTACCCTGTCCACAAGCAGGAAGAGAAATCTCTGTAGTTTCCCGTCGAAAAACTTGCCCTTGTCATCCGTCGCCTGGGCGAATTGGTCGATCAGATTGACCAGCTGGCGGGCCGGGTGCCCGGGCTGGGCGGGGAAGTCAGGATCCTTCAACGCCAGCTTGAGCAGGGTGCGCTCAAGTCGCTTCACAAGCGACTCCACATCCGAGTTGGGAGCAAAGTCCGCCCTGGCCTGGCGCAACAGGCTGGCAGTGGTGTCCAGGGCCTGACGGTAGGCCGGCGCCAGACGTTTGCCGCCCCCGGTCACGCGGGCCAACTGGCTGTCGATCTGATCTGCCAATGGAGGGGCTGCCTCGGCCTGGACACCGAGAGGCATGCTGTTGAGGGCAGTCAGCAGTTCCTGCAGGCTGGCTTCCGGTAATGTGGCCTCTTCCTGTCCCCCTGCCCCGGGCGGTAGCGTCTCCCCACGCCCGCCGGACAAGGGCCTCGCGGTTCGCCACAGACGCTCCAAGGTCCCCAGGGTAGCCCCGCTGGGGAGGCCGCCGGGCTGGGGTACGGCTCCTTTCCCTCCTTGCCTCGGACCCGACGCAGCTGCCCTGGGGGTGCTGCCTACCTGGGCCTGGCTCAGGCTGGCCAAAATATGGTCCAGGCTGTATTCGGCACTTTCCTGGGTTGGGAGGACTTCGGCTTGGCTCTGCCTTAACAGCTTGGTCAGGTTCTCGGCAAGTTCGGCCAGTTCCGCCTTGAGCGAGCCCTCCACGGGTGTGGAGGCTGACTTCGTCTCGGTCTCGGCGGGCTCTTTAACAGGTACGGGGCTTGGCTGGCTTTTCTCCTGGTGCGAAGGCGCGACGGCAACGGCCATGGATGCGAGAGCTTGGTTGAGTGCCTTGTACAGGTCGCCGGCTTGCTGGGCCACCTTCTGGCCAAAGGCCTTGTACAGGACGGCACGCATGGAATTGGTCAGGTCCAGCCCCTGAATGGCACCCTGAAAGGTGAGGCAGATGGCCTCGGGCCCGAAGGGATTATTCTTGCCGTCAATGGGCAAGCCCACCAGCCGGCTGTAGCGCCGCTCGAACTCCTTCAGCTCAAGAGCAACGTCCGATTCAATCTGGCCAATCACCGAGGAGAGATTCAGCCAATCCTCGAATTCGGTCTCGCCCACCAGTGCGAGTTCCCCTGCCACGGGTACAGTGGCAGGCACTATCGGGCCTGCGTGGCCCCCATGGAGGAGATCCCGCATGGCGTTGTAGTAGTTCTCCTGGACGTGTTCCCATCGCTGGAGAAAGTCATCGGCGGCATAGACAAAGCGGGAGCGTTGCATGAAGCTGGGCTCATCCTGGGCTGCCTCTCGCAATTTGGCCGCACCGCGCAGGGAGAATCCCTCCATGACCTTGTTCAGGAAGCCACGAAACAATCCGGTGCATTCCTGTTGCAAGACATGGATGCGCCCGGAGGGCTCGCTCTGAAGACTCCCCGTTAGGCCCAGCCGCTCCGCTGTCCTGCCCAGGACCTCCAGGACGGCTTGCGGCATGGCCGCAACGAACACACCCACTCCGGCGGAGGAGACATGGGCCACGCGGCCTTCCAAAGGAATGACCTGTGGCTCCGAGTCCCCGGCGACTTCCACCCGCGCCGAGGTACCCGGCAGGGCCAAGAGGGCTACATCGGGCGAACTATCCCTTGGAAAGGCCAGATACAGGCCGGTGCGGCAGTAGTCACGAATCTCCGCGCGCATCGCCGCCCCCCTATCAAAACGGATGACGGCGTCCAGTCGGGTTAGACGCCTCTCATGACGACGATTCTCCTGTCCTCTCGGAGCAGTAGAGTCTTTGTTCATGGCTTCTCATTCGGTTTTATTGCCATTAATCCACGCATTTATTCGCCGCACAATGCCTCGCACCAAATTGCGGTCTCAGTGGCTTTTGATTATCGCCAGTTACCACTGAATAAAGGCTGGTTTTCGCGCTTTCGGATCTTATGTAGAAAACCCGTCCGTCTAGATCCGCTTCAGGTATTCAGCGACTGCTTCGGCAACCTTTGGCGCATGGCCAGGGCCTCCAATTCGGAGGCGGCATGCGGCGCAAGCGGTTAACCAACGACGCGTTGGGCGAACGCTGCATCCTCATCGACCTCAATCGCTTTTCGGGCCTGCGCTGGAGCCCTGTCAGCCGCCCACCACTTCCCTGATGGCCGGCAACGCGGCACTTACGGCCCGCCGGCCCTCCTCCATGGCCTCCCGGGCCTTGTGGAAGTCCAACAGGCCCAGGCGGGCCAGCTTGGGCGTCACGATGGCGTCCGGCGGCTCCCCCGCCATGCGGCTGCGGCTGATGCGCACCTGCATGATGTTGATGCTGGAGGCCACCACGTCCAGCATGGACGGCAGGCGGGGGCTCTCCTCCCGCTCGGGCATGAGGGCGCTCAGGTTCTCCTGGAGCTTGCGCATCCACTCGCTCACCTCACCGGCCGGCTCCGTCCCGGGTTTCTCCTTCGCCGGAGGCTCACTGAGATGGCGGCCCAGCAGGTCGGTGTTCAGGTCCACGGCGATCACCACGTCCGCCCCCATGGCCCGGGCCAGGGACACGGGCACCGGGTTCACCAGGCCGCCGTCCACCAGCACCTGGCCATCCCGCGCCACCGGCGTGAACAGGGCCGGCAGGGCAATGGAGGCCCGCACGGCATCGATGGTGGAGCCCTCCCGCAGCCACACCTCGGCACCGCTATGCAGCGCCGTGGCCACCGCGCCAAAGGGCTTGCCCAGTTCCTCCACGGGGCGGTCTATGAAATTGCGGCGGAAGAATTCCATCAACCGCTCACCCTTGATCAGGCCGCCGTTCAGGTGCACGTCCATGAAGGTCAGCACATCCGGGACCCGTAGCCCCAGCAACCAAGCCTCGAAGCGGTCCAGTTCCCCCGCCGCGTAGGCCGCCCCCACCAGGGCGCCGATGGACGTGCCGCACACCAGGTCAGGCCTGATGCCCGCCTCCTCCAGGGCGCGGATCACGCCCACATGGGCCCAGCCCCGGGCGGAGCCGCTGCCCAGGGCCAGGCCGATGCGGGACCGGGGGCGACCCTTTCCGGGGGAACGCCCGGAGGCAAGGGAACGGTGGCGGCTGGAAGGCATGGGCGGCTTCCCTGCGAATCGGCGCGGGTCTCCATCCTACCCCCTAGGCCCGGTCCGTGCCCTCCACCCCGGGGCCCCGCGACCCTGGCCCGGTCAGGTGCCCGCCAGGCGGTCGAAATAGCGGGCGCGGTAGTAGTGACGCTTGTGGGTGGCGTCGTCGCTGAAGGCGGCGCGGTCGTGGAGCACGTTGTTGCTCACCAGGCCCATGCCGGATTCCAGCCGGCCCCGGTACTTGTAGGGGCCGTCCCCCTCCAGCAGGTTCCGCAGGGCGTCCAGCGCCTCCCGGGTGAGGGGGTCGTCGGACCAGATGACATTGTTCACGCGGATGGTGTAGCGCATGTGCAGGTGGCCGGCTGGAGTGATGCCGAACACGGGCCCGGATTCCTCCCGGCGGGCCTCCCTGCCGCCTTCGTCGATGCGCGCTGGAATGGTCATCACCCGGGGTCCCATGAGGGCGCGGATGTAGTCCGGGTTCTTCTCCCGCAGCAGCAGGTAGGCCATCTCGTGGTCCATGAGGCCGTTCTCGCCGCCGCTGGCGGCCTGCTGCACCACGTGCAGGTTCAGGGCATGGATCTGCCGGTCGGCGGTGTTGTAGTAGCCGTCCGTGTGCCAGTTGATGGCCCGGTTGGTGTAGGGGATGTACTGCTGGCGGATGCCGTCGGTGCGCACGGTGAGGGAGGTAAGGCCCGTCTCGTCCGCAAGCCAGTTCTTGTTCAGGTCCTGCAGGCCGAAGCGCCGTCCCAGGGAAAGGGGAATCTCCGGGTCCGGATCGTCCCCGGTCCTGCCGGCGTACAGGACCATGTTGGCCTTGCGGCAGCGCGTCAGCAGGGCAGCGTGTTCGCTGTCCGTAAGCCGGCGGGGATCGTCGATCTCCACCACCAGGTCCCCCAGCCCCTGGGGGTAGCCCTGGAGCTTGGCATCCCGCCAGCGTTGGTACAGGTCCTCGTTGTCCGGGTGGAAGGGGCTGGGCACGTCTAGGGCCTGGCGCTGGGGTTGGCTCATGGGAGTCTCCGGGGGTGCAGGATGGATGGCTACGGAGCGCAACCCTGGGCCAAGCCGCCCGGCTGGGCATTGACCCTTATCAACCCGCTGAGGAGCGCGTCATTGCAGTCATCCAGCCGTGGATCGGTGGGATAAATGCATAGGGCGCAATACGGCTAAGACCTATTGCGCCGCAAGGCGTGAATCACATCCGGCGTAATGCCGTTCGGGAATTGCCCCCTACGCACGCTATGCCCACGGCTTGTATTGCTTCCAAAATAAAATACAGCCAATGGCTGAAAGAGGCCACATGACCCCGAGGTTTGCGACAAAGCCTGCTAAGTCACTGTTCAAAAATGAGTCCTGGGGTGGCTGATTGGTAAATAAGGTGGCTAAAAGCAAAGGTGAAAAGAATACCGATATCACCATTACAGTGAAAGCCACCCGCAATGCAAATCGTGAGTTTATTGGCCGATTAGAATCAGGCGTAACTTTGCCAATGGAAAGCCGTTTCCAGAATATAGCAAGAAGCAGAAGTATGAAACCTGAAAGCAATGACCAGCTGAGCAGGACATTGATCTCCAAAAAGTCACCTGTCAGTTCGTGATTGCGAATTGACATAACCATTGATGGCAAAAAGAAACAAAGGGTCGCAAAGAAATGGACCATCAATCCATTTGGCGAATAGTCGCCTCGGAAGTAAGTCATGGCTGCAAACAGCACGATCATCGATATCACAAGTGCACGATGAGATGTAGACATGGGATGTTACTTGACGATGCTCGTTGAAAATGGCCATCGTAAAGCCAACGGGCGCTCTCGACGGCGCTTCCACGCAGTAGAGGTGGCTATGCGGGCATCCCAGATGAGCGGCATGTTGGGCCCGTCTACTTACGCCTAGTGAAATCGACCTTCAGGTAAGGTGTTTTTGCTTTGCTGTAATCGATCCTGGCCTCCTCTGCGGGGCGTATCCAGGTTGCCCAGCCATACCAGGCTTTTCCTTCGATAGGAGTAATGGCTGCGACCAAGGAAATTTCCTTGTCCTCGACCACATGCGGTGCAGATCCCACCCAGCCCCGGCTTCCTAAATAATCCAGAGGAAAATTGGCAACGTTGATGCCTTCTGTGTTGATCACCGTTAGATGATAGTGTCGATGATCGTTGCCGCGCACAAGCTTGAAGACATACTTGCTTTCGTCTTGGCATTGCGCGGTGATTTCTATCGTTCCATCTGCGTCCGAGACTATGGTTGCAGATTGATGGTTGAGTCCACATCTGGAAATGCCCGAGTAGCCACCTCCGAACAGGAAAGTGGTTATGGCCCACTCTCCTTTCAGGTGTGCAAGGGGTTCCGTTGTTGAGTCGAGTTGGTGTTTCCTGAGATTTCTAAGCGCGCTGTCTATTTCAATATCAAACCGTGGGCCTATTGCATGGATTCGGTCAAGCATATAGCTTTGAAATTTTTCCTCGAACAAATTGAGTTTTTCAGGTAATTCCTTGCCTGATGAGGTTGAGTATATGCTCCAAACACTACTGAGTTCTTCGCCATCGAATGTCTTCTGAATAATTCGTATCAGATCGGGTTTGATGAGCTCCCATGCAAGTTCGGTTCTAACGATTTGTGAAGCTACAGCTACGGCGGTTTTGACAGCCTCTTGCTGTTCAGCCGTGAGCGACTTTCCCATGCCAATTTTCTCGGTGAAACTACGGTGATTGAGCTCTTCAAGCGCAGCAAGCATTTCCTGAAGATGCTTTTCTGTCTGCAAAACGGTAAGCACCTTCTCTGCATCCTCCTCGGACAAAGGGGTTGCCATCGCAGAAGTCGTCACCAAGACCAAATACAATGCAAAATATAGAAATTTCATGGCGTAGGGGCTCGATATATAAAAGGATCCAGTTTGAGCGGCATATTGAGCGTAGTGACGCAGGGCATGGTTTAATGCTTGTTGTTTTGTCGTATTAAATGAGCCAAACCAAATGCCACAAGCGATACAAGTGTTACTATAGCAAGAAGCGGAAGAATGATGATCAAATCAGATCGAACATTACACTCGCCAGAACAAAATACTCCATATTTAATTCCGGTCTCGTATACGACATAAAAAAACCACATGAGTGTCGGAACAAGAACGAGGCGCCATTTTGTTTTTATGTAAAAAATAAAAAACAATGCCGTGGGGGCAAGTCCAATCACAGGGTGATCTAGAAAAACCTGAATCATGTTTGCTCGCTGCTTATGCCAAATAAATAGCTTGGTGGGCACTTAAACAGGCGGCGAAGCCGGCTGTTGGAGGGGCCCTCTCGAAGCCGTTGTTAAGCCAACACATTCAATGTTATTCCCGATAAAGTTGTCGCGCGAATAGCAGACCGCGGATACCAAACAACGATGCCACAACGGTAAGTAATGGACCTGCCATTGCAAGCAGAATCATTGAATTGTTTGGATTTGCTTCACTCGCTAATTCAATCACCCCATAAACCAGGGACGCGGCATTACACATCAGCGCATAAATAAAAAATGATTCTACAATTTTGAAAAGAACGAGAAGAGTCAATAACGGAGTCAGACAGAATACCGCCGCCAAAACAAGACCAGCCAATGATTCGCTCGGCGCAAACACCTGAATTGGCATAAATATGTTGCCTGTGGTTATTATCTCGGACGCTCCAAACAACCAGAATGAAGAAACAAACAGCGCCCAGGAAATATGTAACGCTTTTGTTGTCTTTAGAATTGTCTCTGGTCGCATGTGATATGCCTAACGTAAAGCCAAGGGGCGCCCGGACCCGACGTGGATGACCAAAGGCAGGGCGGTTGAATTAACTGACCACCTATCGAAGTCAGCTGTCCGGGCGTCCCGTTTGAGCGGCATGTTGGGCATGGAAGAGAAATATTCCGCTTGATTAGCTTTAGGAGCTGTCAGCTCGTCTTGCTATTGCAACAACGGACCAAATTAATACTCCAACAGAACCCGCTATTAACAATGGCACCAATATGATGATGTCTGGCCTAATACTGCAATCCCCAGAGCATAATGGTCCATACTTCATTCCTAGTTCGTAAAGGAAGTAACAGATCCATACAACAGACACATACAAGGCAGGGCGCCATTTTGATGCAAGATAAATTATGGAGAACAGTGTGATGGGTATTAATGCATATACGCCAATGCCAAGTAAGTCAGACACACATCCCCCTCAATCCTTAGCAGGATGGTGAGAAACCCCGCACCCCTTGCCTGAAGGGGGATAGCTGGCAGACTT
>CAZREY010000055.1:0-11092 GCA_964599015.1 uncultured Thiobacillus sp. | reverse complement strand
CGGCATGGGCGGCGGCACGGGCACCGGCGCCGCGCCCGTGGTGGCCGAGGTGGCCAAGGACCTGGGCATCCTGGCGGTAGCCGTGGTGACCAAGCCCTTCATCTTCGAGCAGGCCAAGCGCATGCGCTCCGCCGAGCAGGGCCTGAAGTCCCTGTCCGAGCACGTGGACAGCCTCATCGTCATCCCCAACGAGAAACTGATCCAGGTGCTGGGGGGCAAGACCAAGCTCACCGACGCCTTCATCGCCGCCAACGATGTGCTGCACAGCGCCGTGTCCGGCATCGCCGAAATCATCAGCAACCCCGGCCTCATCAACGTGGACTTCGCCGACGTGAAGACCGTGATGAGCGAGGTGGGCATGGCCATGATGGGCTCCGCCGAAGCCCGGGGCGAGACCCGTGCCCGGGAGGCTGCCGAAGCCGCCGTGGCCAGCCCACTGCTGGAAAACGTGGATCTCAAGGGCGCCCGTGGCGTGCTGGTGAACATCACCGCCAACGACAGCCTGACCCTGGAGGAGTACTACGAGGTCATGAACACCATCCAGGGCTTCGCCGCCGAGGAGGCCACCGTCATCGTCGGCACTTCCCTGGACGAGACCCTGGAGGATGGCCTGCGCGTCACCATGGTGGCCACCGGCCTGGGCAACCCCGTGCGGGCCCAGCAGAAGAAGCCCGAGATCACCCTGGTGCAGCCCCAGGTCTACCATCAGGCCACGGGTACCCACGACGCCATTCCTATGAGTGGCGCCATGGAGGACAACTACGATGCCCCCACCATCATGCGCAACCGCCGCAGCCACCAGGCCGCGGTGGAGGTGGCCCAGTCCGCCGGCATCGACACCCTGGACATTCCCGCCTTCCTGCGCAAACAGGCGGATTGATGGCCCGATGGAACTAACGGCCGCCAGCGTCGTCAGGTCTTACGCGCGGACCTGAGACGCGCACGCCACATGAAGGCGTTGCAGGTGGCGCCGGATACGCCCGGGCAGGCTTCCCTCCTGCCGGCCCGGGTAGTATTTCCACTTCTATTTTGGATTCGCCCATGATCCAGCAGCGTTCCGTCAAAACGAAGGTGCAAACCACCGGCGTTGGCCTGCACACCGGTGCCCGGGTCACCCTGACCCTGCGCCCCGCCCTGTCAGATACCGGCATCGTTTTCCATCGCACCGACCTGCCGGAACCCAAGTCTTTCCGCATCGCCCCCGAACTGGTGACGGACACCCGCCTGTGCTCGGCCCTGGAGGCCGACGGCGCCAAGGTGGCTACCGTGGAGCACCTCATGTCCGCCCTGGCCGGCCTGGGTATCGACAACCTGCATATCGACATTGACGGCCCGGAAGTCCCTATCCTTGACGGTTCAGCCGCTCCCTTCGTGTACCTCCTGCAATCCGCCGGCATCGACCTGCTGAAGGCCCCCAAGCGCTTCATCCGCGTCAGGAAAACCGTGCGTGTGGAAGAAGGGGACAAGTGGGCGGAGTTCAAGCCCCATGAAGGCTTCACCCTGGCCTTCCGCATCGATTTCGACCACCCCGTTTTCCGCAACACCTCCCGGGAAATCGCCTTGGACTTCAGTCGTCAGTCCTACGTGCAGGAAGTCAGCCGGGCCCGCACCTTCGGCTTCGTCAAGGACGTGGAATACCTGCGCAGCCATGGCCTGGCCCTGGGCGGCACCCTGGACAATGCCATCGTGCTGGATGAATACCGGGTGCTGAACAACGACGGCCTGCGCTACGCGGACGAATTCGTGAAGCACAAGGTCCTCGACGCGGTCGGCGATCTCTACCTCACGGGCCACCCCATTCTGGGCGCCTTCACCGCCTACAAGTCCGGCCACGGCCTCAACAACAAGTTGCTGCGCACCTTGATGGCCGACACTACGGCCTGGGAATGGCAGGAGTATGCTGATGAGCGCAGCACGCCCAAGGCGCTGATGTCGCTGCACCCTACTCCTGCGGTCTGACAATAAAAAGGGCGCCATAAGCGCCCTTTTTTTCTGTGGCCCGCTCCTGTCAGCGTATTGCACCCAGATTTTCGTCGATCAGTCTGGGCGTCAGGAAAATCAGCAGTTCGGACTTGTCATCGGTTTTGCTGTTCGATTTGAACAAGTGTCCCAAAATCGGGATATCCCCCAGGAACGGCACCTTGGTCGTGTCATCCCTGACGGTCTGTTCAAATATCCCACCGAGAATCGCCGTTTCACCGTTGTTGACACGCACCTGGGTCTTGACACGTTTCACATTGATTGCTGGTCCGGCTGTGGTATTGGCTCCCTGGGCGTCTTTCTGAACTTCCACGTTAAGAATGACCGCATCGTTGTTCAGCACCTGGGGCGAAACCAGCAGGCACAGCAAGGCATCCTTGAACTGGGTCTGGGTGCCATTGGTACTAACTGTTTGATAAGGAATCTGCGTGCCCTGCAGGATCACGGCAGGCTTCAGGTTGGTGGTCACCACCCGCGGATTGGATACGATCTTGCCCCGATTGTCTGCTTCCAGCGCCTGCAACTCCAAGGACAGCATGGTGTTCGCGGCCGCATTCAGGATCGTCAGCCCCAAGGTTCCCCCATTTGGCACCCCCGCAGCGTCGGGCAACTGCACGTTGTACCCCGTTTGGCTGGAGACGGCCGTCCCCGCGACAATACCGCGAGAAGCCGCCCCGGTGGATGAAAGGCCCAAAGTGGTTCCGTCCAGCTTGCCCGTGCCGTGCAAACCCAGACGAACGCCAAGATCCCGCCCGAAGGTATCGTCCGCCACCACGATACGGGCCTCGATCATGACCTGTCGCATCGGGATATCGATTTCCCTCAGCACGCCTTCAACCGCGGCATGCTTCTCAAGGGTGTCCGTCACAACCAGGGTATTGGAGGTCAGATCGTGCGAGGCTCCTCCGCGAGACGACAATACCCGGTTAACGTTCGAGGTGCTGGTTCTGGACCCGCCTTGACCCGAGGTCGTGGTGGTCGTGGAATTAGATGATCCACCAGTGGTATCGATGGCCTCTATCCCCGTGGAACTCGGAGAACAGGTGGCATCCTCGCTCTTGTTGGCGCTCCTCCTTGAACCCCCCGATAGGACGACCATCGCGTCATCCGCGCGCACGTAGTTCAACTTGTAGCTTCGGGTAACCAACGTCTCCAGGTCCTCGGTTGCCTTCTTGGCCTCCAGTTCGGATTTCTCCTTGGCCGCGAGCTCATCCCTTGGGGCAATCCAGATCACATTGCCGGACATGCGTTTATCCAGGCCCTTGGAACGCATGATGATGTCCAAGGCCTGGTCCCAAGGCACATCCTTCAGTCGCAGGGTGATGTTTCCAGACACGGTATCACTGGCGATGATATTGAGTCCGGTGAAATCCGCGATGACCTGCAATACGGCGCGCACATCCACATTCTGGAAATTCAGGGAGAGTTTCTCGCCGCTGTAGATCGGGCGATCCGACTTTGCGAGTTGGGGATCGTCCAACGACCGTACTTCGATGATGAATTGGTCGCCCGTCTGGTAAGCGTAGTAGTCCCACTTGCCCTTGGGTGTCACCACCATGCGGGTCGCCTTTTCATGGACAAAGGTTTCAACCAATTGGGTGGGCGTAGCAAAGTCGGACACATCCATGCGACGCTGCAAGGGGGCTGGCAATGCCGTATTCAGGAAATCCACCTGAATGGTCTTCCCCTTTTGCTTGATATCAATCCCCGCTCCTGGGCCAGAAAGCGTGACGGCAACGCGCCCCTCACCATTCTTGCCGCGATTGAATTCAACGTCGCGCACGCTATGGGTGGGCGCCTCGCCAGCGGCCCTGGCCGATACCGTCAGTTCATCCTTGCTAGCTGTGCTGGCCCCCCGCAATACTGCATACACGACGCTTTTATCCTTACGGACTTCATAATTGGCGGGGGAAGAAAGATTAATCACCAAGCGCGTCCTCTCGCCGGACTGGACAGCCTGGTAGCTCTTGATGACACCGGTATTCAAATCTTCCAGATTTCGACCGATGGCATTGCTGGTGTCCGCGAAATCGAGCACGAGCCGATTTGGATTGCTGGTAGTGAACGCCACCGGTTCAGTCCCGACCTCCTGCTTGAACTGGACTTTGACGATTTGGCTGTCATCCTTGCCTTTCGACACGGAAACAGAGACCAGGCCATTTTGCGCGCCCCAGGCACAAGCCACACAAAAACCCGCTGTCGCCAAGAAGGCTCTGGAGAGTTTCTTGGGCGACACCACAAGGTTCGTCACTCGCGCGATCACGTTCATAAATTACTCCTGCAGGGCCATCATGGCCTTCGATTCAGTCCACTCGCCAACGGCATCCTGGACCATTTCACGTAATTCGATTCCGGACTCGGAAATGCCGACTACCAGACCATAGTTCTGGCCCAGGTAATTGCCCTTCTTGATGCCATTGACGGAACCATCCGGGGTTTTGATGAGGGCATACCGTTGCCCGCCTTTCTCCAAAGTCCCGACCATGCGCAAGGCATCCAATGGGAAGTTCTCCAAGTACTCCCTTTGGCGATTCAAATCCGGCTGCAGCCCCCCCGTGCCTCGGCTGGGCTTCATGCTGCGGGGCATGAACGGATCGGGGTATTCACCTGGCGAGTAGTGGAATTCTTCCACCTGCTTGAGCTGTGGCAATGGCTCCAGCGCATGTTGGCCTTCTTGGCCGGCTTGTGACATGAACACTTTCAGGTCAGCGAATTCATCCTGCTCGCAGCCCACCATCAGAAAAGCCAAAAGAGGTATCAACAGCCTCATTTCTTCCGCCCTTTCTGGTCTTTCTGGTCCTTCTTCTTGCGTGCGGCCATTTCGGCATCATCAAGATACCGGTAAGTCTGCACACGTGCCGTCATATTCAGCACGGCACCTTCCTTCGTGGGAGCGAGCGCAATATCGTGCAATGTAACGATCCTCGGCAGCTTGGCCAGATCACTTACAAATCCCCCGATATCCGGATATGCCCCCACCACCTTGATATCCACCGGCAAGGTGGCATAAAAGTCTGCAGGCGTCTCGGCACCCGGCTTGAACAGGTCGAAGGAAAGTCCCCGGCCAACACCAACCTGGTTGATATCCGTCAGCAAGGCATCCATTTCCGAACGATTGGGCAATTGGCGCAGCATGGATGCCAATGATTTTTCAATTTCCGCCAATCTGCGTTTATAGGCATCATAGTGAAATGCCTGAGCCTTCTTGCTGGCATAGGATGTCCGCAATGTTTCTTCTTCCTGCTGCTTGCTTTCCAGTTGGGTAAGCGCGTCTGCCCAGATGAAATACCATCCCAAAGCAAGGATGCCCACGAACATCAATGCCAGCACCACGGCACGAACCGGTGCCGGTGCGCTGACGATATCCTTCAGATCGAGATTGTTCAGGTCGGATACGTTCATCCCTTGACTCCTCCACCCGCCTTGGCAGATTTGGTCTCAGGTTTGGCAGCACGTTCAATCTGGACGCCAAGCGTGAACTCATTCGAACGCTGTCCTCCAACCTGCGCGGCTTTTACTTCCACCAACGATGGCTCCTGGAATAGCGTGGATGCCTCGATGGCGCGCATGAAAGTAGATACTCGCGCGCTGGATTGCGCGTATCCGACAATTGTGAACTTGTCTCCTGTCTGCTTCAGGCTCTTGATGTAGAGGCCTTCCGGCACACGTTTGGCCAATTCATCGAACAGACGAACGGCTTCTGCCCGGTTGCCCTGGAGAGATTCCACTACGTCCTTGCGGGACAACAGATCTTGTGTCTTTTGCTTGAGCTGGGAGATTTCCGCGATTTGCTTGTCCAGCTTTGTTATCTCCGCCCGCAAGAACGCATTGCGCTTCTCCTGCGTTTCCTGGGCGGTTGATATCCAATATTGCCCGGCCGCGACTGTGGCAATGCCCAGCCCTGCGGAAAACGCAGCCAGTGTGGTGAAAATTCGCTGCGAACGCGCGCGCCTCATCTGTCGATGAGGCATGAGGTTGATACGGATTGGCGTCATACCGAATCAAACTTTCTCAATGCCAGTCCACAGGCCACAAACAAGGCAGGTGCATCCAAAGCTAATTGCCTCGCGCGGACATTCGTGGATACGGCCATTTTGGCGAAGGGGTTGGCGATGATGGTGCTGGTTTGTGTCTTGCCATGTACGACATCATCCAGCCCCGGAATAGCGGCACATCCTCCAGCAAGCAGTAAATGATCCACTTTTTGGAACGATGTCGCTGAAAAGAACATCTGCAACGCCCGGCTGATTTCCAAGGCGACCGAATCCAGAAACGGTTGCAACACTTCCGACTCGTAACGCTCTGGAAGCAGCCCCTTGCGCTTGGCGTCTTCGGCTTCTTCCGGGGACATGTCAAAGCGACGGGTGATCTCGCTGGTCAGGGCATTTCCGCCCAGTGCATGCTCCCTTTGATATACAGGCTGGTTGTCGTTCAATACGTTGAAATGCGTCGTCTGTGCACCGATATCAATTATTGCGACAGTCTGACCTCGCCCATTGTCTGGCAACTGAAAAGCCACTTGTTCATAGGCGGTGAGGATGGCAAAAGCGTCCACATCCATGATCACGGGCTTTAGGCCCACCGCTTCCGCGACAGCCACCCGCTCTTCCACGCGCTCCTTCCGGGTCACGACAAGCAAGGCATCATTTTCGGTGGGGTTCTTTGCGTTGGCATCGAGTATCTGGTAGTCCAGGCTCACCTCGTCCAACGGAAATGAAGCCATTTGGTTGGCGTCCGCTGCTACTTGTGCCTCTATTTCGGCCTCGGAAGCAGACCCGGGCAACAATATTTTCTTTGTTATGACCGCCGATGCAGGCAAGGCCATGGCCACGTTACGTGTCTTGGTCTCAAGCCTGCGCCACGCCTCTCGCATGGCGGCTTCGACAAGATCGGCCTTGGCGATCACACCGTCCATGACCGCCTCCTTTGGCAACGGGACGATGGCGTATCGCTCTACCCTCCGGACCCCCTTGCCGCTGTCGCTCAGCTCAAGCATTTTCACAGCCGATGAGCTAACATCGACCCCGATCAAGGGACGCGAACCCTGGCCTAGAAAAGCAAGTTCCAAATATCGTCTCCCACAAGACCGCCCATACAGGCAACATTTAATAATCTGGATTAAATCCTAGCAACAACTTTATTAATTTGCACAATATTTTTAGTTCGCTTCCGCGTAAAACTTTCCTTATGACCCGATGGTGGCAATTTCTTTTGGTTGCGGTGAGCGTTTTTGCCGTCTCGGCAGTAGCGGTGGCAGCCCTGGCCACCGCACTCATCTACCCCAACCTGCCCAGCCTCGACAGCCTTACCGATTACCGCCCCAAACAGCCCCTGCGCATTTATACCGAGGACGGCGCTCTCATCAGCGAGTTTGGTGAAGAACGCCGCAAGGTCGTTCGCCTCAAGGAAACGCCCAAAGCCCTGCGACAGGCCATTCTTGCCGCGGAAGACGAGCGTTTCTACCAACATGGCGGAGTGGATACGCTCGGCGTACTGCGGGCCGCGCTGTCCAACCTGATCTCCGGCGGCGCCAAGGAAGGCGCGTCGACCATCACCATGCAGGTAGCACGCAATTTTTTTCTGTCCTCTGAAAAGACCCTCCGCCGCAAACTCAATGAAGCCCTGCTCGCCATCAAGATCGAACATGCCCTCTCCAAAGACGACATTCTCGAGCTATACATCAACCATATATATCTAGGCCAGCGCGCATACGGCTTCGCTGCCGCGGCCCGCATCTATTTCGGCAAACCGCTGGAAAACTTGAGCATTGCAGAAGCAGCCATGCTTGCCGGCCTGCCGAAGGCGCCTTCCGCCTACAACCCCGTGGTCAACCCCAAACGCGCAAAGGCCCGCCAGCTTTATGTTCTGGGACGCATGAAGACCCTGGGCTACATTACCCAGGCCGAGTTTGACCTGGCCAAAGACCAGCGCATGCCTGTGAAATATTCTCCGCTGAGTTTCGAGGTGGAGGCCCCACATCTGGCTGAACTGGTCCGCCAGCGCATGCAACAAAAATATGGGGACAGCATCTACGTCAGCGGCATGAGGGTGTATACCACCCTGCGACGCACCGACCAGAGGGCCGCCATGGAAGGCGCCAAGCGGGCGGTGTTGGAGTTCCATCGCCGCCGTGGTTATGCCGGTCCTGAGGGGAAAATCAAGCTGCCGGACAATCCCGAGGCCGCCGACAAGGCCATCGAAGAAGCCCTGATGGATCGCGAGGAATCCAACGGCCTGCTTCCCGGGGTAGTCACCGCCTTGGACAAGAAAGTCATCCGGGTACGCCTGCGCAGCGGCGACGACATCGATCTGGGTGGCAGCGAAATCAAGTTCGCCCAGCACTTCATCGGTGGCAAGGCGTCTTCCGCTCAGCGCCTGGGAAGAGGGAGCATCGTGAGGGTGGCCAGGCTTGATCCCAAGCAGCCCTGGCAGCTCACCTACCTGCCGCGAGTAGAAGTGGGATTTGTGTCCATGTCTCCGGACACCGGCGCAATTCGCGCCATGGTGGGAAGCTTCGATTTCTCCCGCAACCAATACAACCATGTGACCCAGGCCTGGCGGCAGCCCGGTTCCAGCTTCAAGCCCTTTGTGTATTCCGCGGCCCTGGAGCGTGGCATCACCCCCGCGACCGCATTCGAAGACGCCCCTATTGCCATCGATCCCGCCGAAACCGGGGGGGTGCTGTGGGAGCCCAAGAATTTTGACGGCACCATGGACGGCCCGACCACCCTGCGCAACGCCCTGACAAAATCCAAGAACCTGGTTTCAATCCGGGTACTGCAAGCCGCAACCGTTCCGTTTACCCATGAACATGTGAGCAAATTCGGCTTCGACATGGGGCGCATTCCTCCCTACCTGACCATGGCGCTGGGCGCAGGCGAGGTCACTCCCCTCAACCTCGCGACCGGGTATGCCGTATTCGCCAATGGTGGACACCGCGTCACACCATGGCACCTCCTCAAGGTCACGGACAAGGACGGTCGTGTTCTCGAAAGTTTCACGGCCCCCGCCTCGTCACCCGTCATTGATCCACGCAACGCCTTTACCATGGCCAGCATGATGCAAGACGTGGTAAGGCGCGGTACTGCCACAGGCGCGATGCAACTGGGCCGTGCCGACCTGGCGGGCAAGACAGGTACCACCAACGACCACCGCGACACCTGGTTTGCCGGCTTCCAGGCCACGCGGGTCGCGGTCGCCTGGATGGGGTATGACCAGCCACGCCCCTTGGGCGGCAGCGAAACGGGGGGGGTCACCGCCCTGCCCATGTGGGTCCATTACATGGGCGAAGTTTTGAAAGGTGTGCCGCAAATGCCGTTTTCCATGCCGGCCGGCTTGGTAGCGCTGCATATAGACCCCACCACAGGCAACACACTTCCTGATGGACAGGGCATCACTGAATACTTCTACCAGGAATTCGCGCCGGGATCCCTCCTGCCGGCAAGACTCCCAGAGCCCAGCCCAGATGGCCAGACGCTTCCATGAGAACGCGCTGAGAACCGCGCAGACCCGGGCACTGATCGCGGATTTGGCAGCGCGTTTCATTGCCGAACATGGCATACGCGACTACGGCCTGGCAAAGCGGAAAGCCGCACGGCAACTCGGCCTACCGGAAGGACACGGCTTGCCCAGCAACGAGGAAATCGATCAGGCGTTGATCGAGCGGCAAAATCTATATGAACCCACCGAACAGACCGAGCGGCTGATGGAATTGCGGAACGAGGCCCTGGAAGTCATGCAGGTGTTTGAGCGCTTCCAGCCCATATTGACGGGACAGATAGCCTCCGGCGCCGTATCGGAACACAGCACCGTCGAATTGGATATTCAGGTCGATTCCAGCAAGGATTTCGAGCAGTTCCTGGTCAACCAGGGTATCGACTTCAAAATCCTCGACCGAGGCGGACAAATGGCCTACCTGATTTATGCCCAGCCGGCCGATGTGGTGGTACGGCTCCCGAGCAAGGATCACCGCCATGCTCATTCGGGATATCGGCCTCAACTGAACATCAAGCAGTTAAGCAAGCTCATGCAGGCGGGTGAATGACGATAACCATCGGCGGTTAAACTAGCGCCTCCATGACATCCGCCGCCCCGCCAGTTCGGTCGAGAACCACTCCCCAGCGATGATTCGTTTCTTTCGACACTACATCCCCTTGAGTCTTGCGTTGCTGACGGGCGCGGAACTGGTCCTGTTCTTCTCGATCGCACAGTACACCTCCCACCAATATGGCACCCCGATGCTGCATGTCAGCGCGGAGGCCGCCTATAAGCCCTGGTTCTTCGCCATGCTTTTCAGCCTGCTGAACTCCATGTTCGGCTTGTACGACTGGGAATGGACCACCGGCCTCAAGAGCCTGTTGATACGTGTCATGGGCAGCCTGACCGTAGGCACCCTTATCATCGCCGCGGGCGCAGGCGCCATTCCAGGCCTTTTCCCGACTGGTTCCGAATTCCTGGCCAGCGTCGCACTGGTAGGGTTCAGCGCCATCCTCATTCGCCTGATCTTCATGGAGTGGGGCAAGACCACCCTGTTCAAGAAACGCGTCCTGGTGGTGGGCACCGGCAGTCGGGCGGCCAAAATAGAAGAAATAGCCGGCAATGGCGAAACACAGGGTATTTATATCGTCGGATACCTGCCCCTTGGCACCACCCATAGCTATGTCCCCCACGAACGCCTGATCCAGGGCCAGGGGCGCCTGTATGACATCGCCCTTGAACAGGGTGCCAGCGCCATCATCGTAGCCGTACGGGAACGCCGGGGCGGAGGCCTGCCCATCAACGAGCTCTTGGAATGCAAGTTGCGCGGCATGGAAATCCTGGATCTGCCCGCCTTCTTTGAACAGCAGACTGGCATCCTGCCCTTGGAATCCACCAACGCCAGCTGGATGATCTTCTCAGAGGGCTTCAGCCAGGGCTCGGCGCGGGACGCGGTCAAACGGGCGTTCGACCTGATGGTCAGCGGCAGTTTCCTGCTGCTGCTGTCCCCGCTGATGATCCTTACCGCGATCCTCGTCAAGCTGGAAAGCCGCGGGCCGATCTTTTACACCCAGGAACGGGTCGGTCAATTCGGGGAGCCCTTCACCATCTACAAGTTCCGCAGCATGCGTACGGA
>CAZREY010000054.1:0-11115 GCA_964599015.1 uncultured Thiobacillus sp. | reverse complement strand
CCGAAACCGCTTAACCAGCGACAAAAACTGTCCGTGAAAACGGGGCAACTCCAGTCACCAGCCTGACGCGGTCTACCGTCCGAAACAGCCTCAGCAGGTCGTGATGCAGTGCGTTCGGAGCGCTGTCGGCGGGTGAAAGGAGCTGAGCGGAACGCTCATGAACGGCGACCTGGCGGTGATGTAGCCGCCCCAGAAACCGATCCAGCGGCTCGCTCTCGCTGGGAGCGAGGCCGGTGCCTTGGGCGATGTCGCAGGTTAGCTTCCAGAAATCGGGCAGGTTCGACGGCGGCCCCATTGAAACGCCGGCACCGGCAAAGACAACTAACCGGTCGTCGCGCAGTGCGTCGAGAATGCAGTCGTCAAACTCAATGGCGCCGAGCTTCGTCATGCGCGAGGTTTCTTCCACTTATCTAGTAGACGTTTCCAACCCCCGTCTCTATATGCACGACGTTGGTATCAGATGCCGGACCGTCCAGCATTGATTCCATTGTATGCCTCACAAAGGGGGCAACAAGATCACCCTAGAGTTATAGACGCGGGCCTTGGCGGACCAAGGGTGCATCATGTCGATGTCTACATTGCGACAAATTCTTGTACGGCTGCTCGTTGCAGGGAGCTGAAACATGAAAGCAGTCACACCTGCGACAGCTTGAGGTTCACTGCTGACCGTGAAGCCCAAGTCGGCAATGACCGCAATGGCCGAACCGCGATAAATGGCGAACATCTACGCTGCAGCCAGACAGCATGTGAAAGGCAACCCCGGGCGTGATTGTGAACGCCCCCCTCACCGGCACTTGATATAAAGCTTCCGCTCCGGGTAGTCCTTCATGTTCTCCATGGCCTGGCCAAAGTCCGGCAGGCCGCCGGTGGGCATGGCGTTGGGGGAGTCGGGCAGTTCGCCACCCACCTTGTTCAGCACGTCGTAGCCCCGGCCGCCGCACACGTCACCGGCCTTTTCCAGGCAGTGGCCCATGTTGAGCAGGGGGCCGCCGCAGCTCACCACGTGGGTCATCCAGCCGTCGGCGCGGCGCACGTCCCGGGAGGTGGCGCAGCCGGCCGCCACCATGGTCATTACCGCCAGCAATATCAGAGACAAAACACGCCTCACGGGGCATTCCTCATCGATCAGGTTTTCCGGCGAGAGTGTTACACAACTTCGGGCCGCTGCCTTGGCCGCCGGGCCTACAGCACCACCTGGGCGCCCAGTTCCACCACCCGGTTGGGGGGCAGGCCGAAGTAGCGGGCCGGGCCGCCGGCGTTGCGGGCCATGGCGATGAAAAGCTGTTGCCGCCACCAGGCCATGTCCCGCCCCTTTTTCGCGATGAGGGTCTCCCGGCCCAGGATGAAGGTGGTGTCCTCCGGGCTGCAGGGCAGGCCCTTGCCGGCGCAGGTGTGAAGGGTCCTGCCCAGGTCCGGCCGGTCCATGAAACCGAAGCGGACCCGCACCCGGTGGAAGCGGCCGCCCAGGGCTTCCACCTCCACCCGCCGTTGGGTGGGCACGAAGGGCTGGTCGGTGAAGGCCACGTTGAGGATCACCACCCGCTCGTGCAGGCTCTTGAAGTGCTTCAGGCTGTGCAGCAGAGCGTGGGGCACCTGGTCCGGGTGGGGGGTGAGGAAGACGGCGGTGCCGGGGATGACGGGCAGGCCGGACTGGCCCATCTGGTCCAGGAAATCCTTCAGGGGCAGGGCGTCCCGGTCGCGGCGGTCCTTGAGGACTTCCCGGCCCCGCTTCCAGGTGGTCATGAACAGGAAGAGCAGGGCCGCCAGGGCCAGGGGGAACCAGCCGCCGTCGGCGAACTTGAGGATGTTGGCGGAGAAGAAGGCCAGGTCCACCGCCAGGAAGGCCCCCAGGATGAGGCCGCCCCGCACCGGCCCCCAGCCCCAGTGCCGGCGGGCCACTACGTAAACCAGCAGGGTGGTGATGATCATGGTGCCGGTGACGGCGATGCCGTAGGCGGCGGCCAGGCTGCCGGAAGAGCCGAAGGCCAGCACCAGGGCCGCCACCGCCAGGAACAGGCTCCAGTTGATGCCCGGCAGGTAGATCTGGCCCCGTTCCATATGCGACGTGTGCTGCACCAGCATGCGTGGCGCGTAGCCCAGCTGGATGGCCTGGTGGGTGATGGAATAGGCGCCGGAGATCACCGCCTGGGAGGCGATGACCGTGGCGGTGGTGGCCAGGGCCACCAGGGGGTAGAGGGCCCAGTCCGGGGCCAGGTGGTAGAAGGGGTGGGCGATGGCCTCGGGCCGGGTGAGGAGCAGGGCGCCCTGGCCGAAGTAGTTGAGGGTCAGGGACGGCAGCACCAGGCCCAGCCAGGCCAGGCGCACCGGCTTGGGGCCGAAGTGGCCCATGTCGGCGTACAGGGTTTCCGCGCCGGTCACCGCCAGCACCACCGTCCCCAGGGACAGGAAGGCCAGGCCGGGATGGACCTGGAAGAAGTGCACGGCATGGTGGGGCGAGAGGGCGAACAACACCTGGGGCGCCGCCAGGATGTTGAGGATGCCCAGGATGGCCAGGGCCACGAACCACACGGCGGTGACGGGGCCGAACAGGGCGCCCACCCGGCCCGTGCCCTGCCTCTGCACGGCGAACAGGCCCAGCAGCACCCCCAGGGTGAGGGGCACCACCCAGGGCTTGAACACGGGGGTGGCCACCTCCAGCCCTTCCACGGCGGAGAGCACGGAAATGGCCGGGGTGATGACGCCGTCGCCGTAGAACAGGGCGGCGCCGAACAGGCCCAGCAGCATCAGGGCGCGGGCCTGGCGGGCGTTCTCCGTGCAGCGCTGCACCAGGGCCATGAGGGCCATGATGCCGCCCTCGCCCTGGTTGTCGGCGCGCATGATGAAGGCGGCGTACTTCACCGATACCACCCCCACCAGGGACCAGAAGATCAGGGACAGGATGCCCAGGATGTTGTCCGGGGTGATGGGCACGGGGTGGTGGGCGCCGCCGAACACCTCCTTCATGGCGTAGAGGGGGCTGGTGCCGATGTCGCCGTACACCACCCCCAGGGCGGCCAGGGTGAGGGCGGGCAGGCGCTTGTCGCCGGACTTGGCGCGGGGCGTGTTCATGTCGCGGTCCTCAGGCTTCGAAACGGTAGCCCACGCCCAGCTCGGTCATCAGGTGCCGGGGGCGGGCGGGGTCGGCTTCCAGCTTGTGGCGCAGGCGGCCCACGTAGACCCGCAGGTAGTGGCCCTGGTCCGAGTGGCCCGGCCCCCACACCTCGGCCAGCAACTGGCGCTGGGTGAGCACCCGGCCCGGCCGGGTGGCCAGGGCGGCCAGCAGGCGGTATTCCCGGGGGGTGAGATGGATCGGCTCGCCGGCCCGGGTGACGACGCGGCGGGCCAGGTCCATTTCCACGTCGCCGAAGGCGATGACGGTGGCGTCCATCTCGCCCCGCCGCCCGCCCCGACGCAACAGGGCCCGCACCCGGGCCAGCAGCTCGGCCACGCCGAAGGGCTTGGCGATGTAATCGTCGGCGCCCGCGTCCAGGGCCACCACCTTGTCGGTTTCCAGGCTGCGGGCCGACAGCACCACCAGGGGCCGGTCGGACCAGTCCCGGTAGGCGCGGATGAAGTCGATGCCGTCGCCGTCGGGCAGGCCCAGGTCCAGCACCACCAGGTCCGGCTTCTCGGCGGCCGCCTGCTCCAGGCCGGCCTTCAGGCGGTCCGTCTCCAGCACCCGGCAGCCTTCCCCTTCCAGGGCCAGGCGCACGAAGCGGCGGATGTGGGGTTCGTCCTCGACGATCAGGACCGTGTTCATGCCTCTTCCTCGACCCCGGGCGGCGTGCCCAGGGGCAGGGTGAAGCGGGCCCGGCCGCCGCCCTCCGGCGGGTTGTCCAGGGTCAGGCGGCCGCCGTGGGCCTCGACGATGACCTTGCAGATGGCCAGGCCCAGGCCCACGCCGGGCCGGGCGGATTCGGCCTCGCCCCGGCTGAAGGGTTCGGCCGGCATCACCCGGGCGGGGAAGCCGTCGCCGCCGTCCCGCACCTCCACTTCCACCTCGCCGCCCCGCAGCCGGGCGGCGACGGCGATGCGTTGTCCAGTAGGTTGGACAGCACCCTTTCCAGCAACAGGGGGTCGACCTCCAGCAGGGGCAGGTCGGCGGGCAGGTCCACCGCAAGGGGATGGGCATCCAGGGCCGGGCCCAGCCACTGGATGGCGGCCCCCACCACCTCCTCCAGGGAGTGCCAGTCCTTGCGGGGGGTGACGCCGCCGGCGTTCAGGCGGGCCAGGTCCAGCAGGTTGGTGACCATGCCGGACAGGCGCAGGGCCTGGTCCCGCAGGGCCCGGGCGGTTTCCCAGTGGGGCGGGGGCATGTCCTCAGTCAGGGCCAGGGTGTCGGCCAGGCCCACCAGGGCGGTGAGGGGGGTGCGCAGGTCGTGGGACAGGCTGGACAGGATGGAGGCGCGCAGGCGTTCCGAGGCCATCTGCACTTCGGTGGCCTGGGCCACGTCCACGTAGTGCAGGCGTTCCAGGGTGAGGGCGGCGAGGGAGGCGATGGTGTCCAGCAGGGGGCGTTCACGGTGCAGGGTTTCCGCGTTCGCCGCCACTTCCAGCACGCCCCGGGTGCGCATGGGGGCCTTCAGGGGCAGGTAGAGCACGGCCTCGCCCCGGCCGGTGGCGCCGAGCAGTTCCAGGGGGGCTTCCCGCTGGTAGGCGCGGCGGGGCAGGGTGTTGTCCGCCAGGATGACGCCCTGCTCCTCCAGGGCTTGGAGCTGGCCGGCGGCATCGGGCAGGAACAAGCAGGCATCCGCCTTCATGGCACCGCGCAGGAAGGTCCGCAGGACGTCCGCCACCTGCTCCGGCCGCAGCACGCCTGCCAGTTCCCGGGCCATGTCGTAGAGGGCCTTGGTGCGGGTTTCCCGTTGGAGCACCTCCTCCGCCTGGTCGTTGAGCCGGGCCACCATCTGGCCGGTGATCAGGGCCACCGCCAGCATGACGGCGAAGGTCACCAGGTACTGCACGTCCTCCACGGCGAAGGAGAGATGGGGCGGCACGAAGAAGAAGTCGAACAGGGCCACGGAGAGGAAGGCCGCCAGCAGGGCCGGCCCCTTGCCCAGGCGCAGGGCCAGCAGGAACACCACCAGCAGGAACAGCATGATGATGTTGGCCTGGTCCATCCAGGCCGCCAGCAAATTGGCCAGAACGGCGGTGAGGCCGCAGGCGGCGGCGGCCAGGGCATAGCTCCAGGCCGGGTGGAGAGGGGGGGAGAGGACCAGAGGCAGGAACATGGGGCGCGGTTCAGTTGCTCGTGACCGGGCCATCCTGACAGCCGCCCCGTAAAAACGGTGTAAACGGGGCCGTCAGCCCAGCCCCTCGATCCGTCCGCCCAGCTCCGCCGTGCCCGCCCGCAGGCATTCGAAGGCCGCCGCGACGTGTTCCGGCGGGCCCTTCACCCCCAGCTCGATCTCGTAGATCTTGGGGTTGAGCCGGGGCAGGCTGAAGACCTTGATGCCGGGCCAGCGCAGTTCCACTTCCTCCATCAGCGGCGTCAGGGTGGCCTCCGCCAGACCGAGCACCAGCATGGCCTGCTCCGCCATGGGGTGTTGATTGAAGAGGTGGGCGTAGTGGGTGTCCAGGGCCCATTCGATCATGGGCCAGGCCATGTCGGGAAAGCCGGGCACGAACCAGTGGCGGCGGATGGAGAAGCCCGGGATGCGGTTGTAGGGGTTGGGGATGATGTCGGCGCCGATGGGAAATTCCCCCATGCGCAGGCGGCCGGGGGTGACTTCCTGGCCCACTTCCAGGGTGCGTTCGGTGATGAGGTGCAGGGCCTCGGGGTGGGGCTCCAGGGGCAGGCTCAGGGCCAGGGCGGCGGCCTGGCGGGTGTGGTCGTCCGGGGTGGCACCGATGCCGCCGCAGCTGAACACTACGTCCTCGCCGGCGAAGGTGCGTTGGAGGGTTTCCGTGAGGCGTGCCCGGTCGTCCCCCAGGTAGGTCACCCAGGCCAGGCCCAGGCCCCGGGCCGCCAGGATGTCCCGCACGCCGGCGAAGTGCTTGTCGGCGCGTTTGCCCGAGAGTATCTCGTCGCCGATGATGATGAGTCCGAACGCCATGGCCGCCTCCTGATCGTTGTGGGTTCAGCGGGATGATTCCAGGGTCTGGTTACGGCAGTGGGTCTCCCCCAGGCACCAGGCCCCCGCCACCGCCAGGGCGGCGAAACCGGCGGACACCACCAGGCCGTTTAGGTAGCCCGCCCACGGGTAGCGCCGCGCGCCCTCTATGAGGATACCGTCCCAGGCCAGATCCGCCACCCAGCCGAACAGGGGCTGCATGATGGCCGCCCCCAGGAACAGGCCCGTGTTCACCAGGGCGATGGCCATGCCCGCGTTGGCGGGGGGCACCCATTCCTTGGCGGCGGCGTAGGTCACCACGAAGCCCCCGGCGGACAGGCCCAGCAGGGTGTACAGGGCAAAGCCGGAAAGACCCGGCTTCCAGGGCAGCAGGGCCAGGGCCAGCCAGCTCAGGCAGGAGAGCAGGGCGGCCCCCAGGATCACCGGCCGGCGCCGGCCCAGGCGGTCCGAGAAGCCGCCCATGAAGAAGGCCGCCACGGCGAAGCCTGCCAGGGCGGCGGTGGTGTAGAGGGAGGCCTCGCCCCGGGAGAGGCCGTGCACGTCCCGCAGCAGGGGCACGCCCCACAGGCCGGCGAAGGACAGCAGGCTGCCGGTGACGCCGAAGCAAACCCAGAAGCCGGGCCACACCCGCCGGTTGGCCAGCACCGCCTTCAGGTCCGCCCACCAGTGGCGGTCCCGGGGCGGATGGTCCGCCAGCCCGGCCTGGGCCCGCACCGACGGGAAGCCCGCCGCCTCGGGGCGGTTGCGCACCCACAGGAAGATGGCCAGGGCCAGGCCCAGGGACAGCACCCCCGCCGCCACGAAGACGTTGCGCCAGGAGAACCACAGCAGCACCGCCGCCAGGGGGCCGGCGGCCAGGATGGAGCCCACGTTGCCCAGGAACAGGGTCAGGCCGCTCACCAGGCCGTAGCGGCGTTCGCTGAACCACACGGTGTTGGACTGCATGAGGCCCACGAACACCACCGACACCCCCAGGCCCACCAGCAGGCGGCCCGCCGAGGCGGTGGCGAAGTCCGGCGCCAGGCCGAACAGGATGGACCCCGCCCCCGCCACCAGGGAGCCCACCCCGGCGGAGATGCGGGGGCCCAGGGTGTCCGCCAGCACCCCGGCGGGGATCTGCATGGCGGTGTAGATGTAGTAGTACATGGCCGCCAGGGAGCCCAGCTCCGCCCCCGTGGTGCGGAAGGCGGCCATGAGGTCCGAGGCCACCACGCCCGGCGCCATGCGGTGGAAGAAGGCCATCATGTAGGCCGTCACCAGGAGGGCGTAGATGGTCCAGCGGGTGCGCTGGAAACGCTGGTATTCGTCTGGAGCGAGCATGGCGGGGGCCTGGAAGGGATGCCGGATTCTAGACCGGCGGCGTTCTACAATGGCGCCATGCCCGACGACACCTTCACCGCCCACCCCTACAGCGCCCTCACCCCCGACGTGGTGCTGGATGCCCTGGAGGCCGTGGACCTGCGGGGGGACGGCCGCCTCATCGCCCTCAACAGCTTCGAGAACCGGGTCTACCAGATCTGGCTGGAGGAGGGGGAAGCCCACGGCCCCGTGGTCGTCGCCAAGTTCTACCGCCCCGCCCGCTGGAGCGACGCCGCCATCCTGGAGGAGCACGCCTTCAGCCGGGAACTGGCGGAACGGGAGATCCCGGTGGTGGCGCCCCTGGAACTGAATGGCGCCACCCTCCACGTCCACGCCGGCTTCCGCTTCGCCGTGTTTCCGCGCAGGGGCGGGCGCACGCCGGAGTTCGACCACGGCGACACCCTGGAATGGATGGGCCGCTTCCTGGGCCGCATCCACGCGGTGGGGGCCCTCACGCCTTATGTGCACCGTCCCGCCCTGGACATCGCCAGCTTCGGCGAGGATTCCCGTGACTTCCTGCTGGCCCACGACTGGCTGCCCGCCGACCTGCGGGCGGTGTGGCAGGGGGTGTCCCGCCAGGCCCTGGACGAGGCGCGGCGCTGCTACGACCGGGCCGGCAACGTGGCCAGCCTGCGGCTGCACGGCGACTGCCACGCCGGCAATGTCTTGTGGACGAATGAGGGGCCGCATTTCGTGGACTTCGACGACAGCCGCATGGGCCCGGCGGTGCAGGACCTGTGGATGCTGCTCTCCGGCGACCGGCCGGCCATGACCCGGCAGCTGGCGGACGTGCTGGCGGGCTACGAGGACTTCATGGACTTCGACCCCCGGGAGCTGCACCTGGTGGAGGCCCTGCGCACCCTGCGGCTGCTGCACTACTCGGCCTGGATCGCCCGGCGCTGGGACGACCCGGCCTTTCCCGCCGCCTTCCCCTGGTTCAACACCCAGCGCTACTGGGAGGAACGCATCCTGGAGCTGCGGGAGCAGATCGCCCTGATGCAGGAGGCGCCCCTGTGGTCCAACTGAGTTTTCTCCCTCCCCCGCGAGCGGGGGAGGGCAGGGAGAGGGCGGCCTCGCAGAGGCCGTTGAGGCGTTTGGTGTTTCGCATATCCCCCTCTCCCCCGACCCCTCTCCCGCTTGCGGGCGAGGGGAGGGATATATGCTGAAGCATGGCTGAACAACAGGACTGGGTCTTCCGGGCCAGGGGGCTCACCAAGGTCTACCGCATGGGCGAGGTGGAAGTGCAGGCCCTGCGGGGCATCGACCTGGAACTGCGCCGCAGCGAACTGGTGGTGCTGCTGGGCCCGTCGGGCAGCGGCAAGTCCACCCTGCTCAACATCCTGGGGGGCCTGGACACCCCCACGGCGGGGGAGGTGTTCTACCTGGACCGCAACCTCTCCACCGCCAGCGAGACCGAGCTCACCCTGTTCCGCCGCAACCACGTGGGCTTCGTGTTCCAGTTCTACAACCTCATCCCCAGCCTCACGGCCAAGGAGAACGTGGCGGCGGTGACGGAGATCGCCAAGGCCCCCATGAAGCCCGAGGAGGCCCTGGCCCTGGTGGGCCTGGGCCAGCGCCTGGACCACTTCCCGGCCCAGCTTTCCGGCGGCGAGCAGCAGCGGGTGGCCATCGCCAGGGCCATCGCCAAGAACCCGGCGGTGCTGCTGTGCGACGAACCCACCGGCGCCCTGGATTCCGCCACCGGCGTCATCGTCCTGGAGGCCCTGGAGAAGGTGAACCGGGAGCTGGGCACGCTGACGGTGCTCATCACCCACAACGCCGGCATCGCCGACATGGCCGACCGGGTGATCCGCCTCTCCGATGGGCACATCGTGGAGGAGCGGCGCAACACGGTGAAGCGGGCGGCCCACGAGTTGAGCTGGTGAATGGCAAGCCATCCCAAGGTCGCCTGCAGATATGAACAGCTTCCCTCTCCCGCGCTGCCGCGCACACCTCCCCCCCATGCGGGGGAGGGGCTGGGGGAGAGGGTCACCCGGCGGCGGGACTGAGGCTAGAGTTCAATCATGACCGCCCTCAATCTCAAGCTCCTGCGGGACCTCTGGCACATGCGGGGCCAGGCCCTGGCCATCGCGGCGGTGATCGCGGGGGGCGTGGCCACCCTGGTGATGTCCCTGTCCACCTACGATTCCCTGCTCACCACCCGGGACCTGTTCTACAGCGAATACCGCTTCGCCCAGGTGTTCACCACCCTGAAGCGGGCGCCGGAGAGCGTGGCCCAGCGCCTGAAGGAAATCCCCGGCGTGGAGCGCCTGGAGACCCGGGTGGTGGCGGTGGTGAAGCTGGAGGTGGAGGGCTTCAATGATCCGGTCACCGGCATGCTGTCCTCGGTGCCGGACGTGGGCATGCCCCTGCTCAACACCCTGCACCTGAAGCGGGGCCGCTGGGTCACGCCCTACAGCGGCGACGAGATCATCGTCAGCGACACCTTCGCCGACGCCCACGGCCTGCACCCGGGTGACAAGATCCACGCCGTCATCAACGGCAAGCGCAAGGCCCTGACCCTGGTGGGCGTGGCCCTGTCGCCGGAGTACGTCTACCAGATCGCCCCCGGGGCCATGTTCCCGGACTTCAAGCGCTACGGCGTGCTGTGGATGGGCCGCCACGCCCTGGCCGCCGCCTACGACATGGACGGGGCCTTCAACAGCGTGGCCCTGACCCTCACGCCCCACAGCGACGAGCAGGCGGTCATCGGCCGCCTGGACACCCTGCTGGCCCCCTACGGCGGCGTGGGGGCCCACGGCCGCAAGGACCAGTTCTCCAACCGCTTCCTGTCCGAGGAGCTGAAGCAGCTCCAGACCACCGCCACCGTGTTCCCCTCCATCTTCCTGGGGGTGGCGGCCTTCCTGCTGAACGTGGTGGTGACCCGGCTCATCGCCACCCAGCGGGAGCAGATCGCCATCCTCAAGGCCTTCGGCTATCCCCACGGGGCCATCGGCTGGCACTTCGTGAAGCTGGTGATGGCCATCGCCCTGCTGGGGGTGGCGGGGGGCACGGCCCTGGGGATGTGGTTCGGCAACGGCCTGGCCGGGGTGTACATGGAGCTGTACCGCTTTCCCTACCTGGAATACGTGCTGGAGCCCAAGGTGATCCTCATCGCCCTGGCGGTCACATCGGCGGCGGCCCTGTCCGGCACCCTGCTGGCGGTGGGGCGGGCCATCCGCCTGCCGCCGGCGGAGGGCATGCGCCCGGAAACCCCCGTGGCCTACCGCGCCACCATCCTGGAACGCCTGGGCCTGCAGCGCTGGTTCAGCCAGCCCACCCGCATGATCCTGCGCCACATCGAGCGGCGGCCCCTGAAGTCCACGCTCACCGTGTTCGGAATCGCCTGCGCCGGGGGGCTGATGATGGTGGGCAACTACCAGCGGGGCGCCATCGACTTCATGGTGGACGTGCAGTTCAAGCACGCGGCCCGGGAGGACCTGGCCGTCACCTTCATCGAGCCCACCTCCGGCCGGGCCCTGCACGAGCTGGCCCAGCTGCCCGGCGTGCGCCATGTGGAAGGCTTCCGGGACGTGGCCGCCAACCTGCGCTTCGGCCATTACCACTACCGTTCCGCCGTGTACGGCATCCAGCCCGAGGGGGTGCTGCACCGTTCCCTGGACAGCGACCTGCGGCCCGTGGAGGTGCCCGCCGGGGGCGTGGTGCTCACCGACCACCTGGC
>CAZREY010000053.1:0-11145 GCA_964599015.1 uncultured Thiobacillus sp. | reverse complement strand
GGCACCGGCGGCGACGACCTCCTGGAAGGCGGTGACGGCAACGACGTGCTCTTCGGCGACGGCAACGACACCCAGCAAGACGGCGCCGACCGGCTGGACGGCGGCGCCGGGGATGACGTGCTCTACGGTAGCGGCGCCGACGACGTGCTGGAAGGCGGTGACGGCGGCGACTGGCTGCAAGGCGATGACGGCAACGATGTGCTGCTGGGCGGCGACGGCAATGACACCCTGCTGGGCGGCGCGGGCGCGGACCATCTGGCAGGCGGCCTGGGCGACGACAACCTGGCGGGCGGCGAAGGCGACGACACCTATGTCATCGACGGCCAGAGCAACGACCGCGTCTACGACCCGGAAGGCGGCAACACCCTTGTCCTGGAAAACGTCGCCGACGCCGCCGGGCTCACCGCCGTCCTCAACCCGGACGGCACCACCCTGGAGATCGGCCTGGGCAACGGCCACACCCTGAGTGTGGAAGGCGCCTTCTTCGGCACCCAGGCTCTGTTGCGCCTGGGCGATGGCGACGAGATCGACCTGGAGAGCTGGGTGGGCGACACCCTGACCACCCCCGTGGCCCTGCAGCTGGGCAACGGCGGCGGTAGCCTCTACGGCGGCGCCGGATCGGACACTCTATACGGCGGCACGGGCAGCGATATGCTCACCGGCCACAAGGGCCGCGACACCCTGCAGGGCGGTGCTGGCAGTGACACCTACCTTTACTCCCGGGGCGATGGGCAGGACACCCGAATCGAAACCGCCGGTGGTACCGGTAAGGTGGACGTGCTGCGCTTCGCCGAAGGCATCCGTCCGGAGGATATCAAAGTCACCCGCTGGTGGACTGGCGAGGGCGAGGACAGCCTGCGTTTGGAACTCACGAACGAGGATGGCTACTCAAGCGGCGAATACGCGCACATCCAGGAATATTTCGAGTCGGTGGACAACAAGAACCGGGTGAACCGCATCGAGTTCGCGGAAGGCACGGTATGGACCTATGAAACGATCCAGTCCATGCAGCCGGCCCCCAGCGAAGAGAGTGATCCTGAACTGACCGGTTATGCCGGTGACAACGTCATGCTTGTCGGCGGTACCCGTAGCTATGACAGGGAACGGAGGTTGGCCGCATGACTAAGGGGATAGGAATGAAGAAATGGGGGGTAATGATTTCACTGTTGATTCTGGGGGGCGGCATGAATGCGTGCGCGATGGACGGCAAGGCGAGCTGGAAGGAAGAGGTGATGCTGCATGATGGCAAGAAAATCATTGTGACGCGGACACAGATCTATGGTGGCTACGCGGAACCCGCCAGCACCGATAGAAGCGTTGCAAGGGAGGAATGGACAATTCCTGTTCCGGGCGGTAAGCGGGAAGTTGTCTGGTCATCCGATTTCAGTCGCCCCCCCGAAGGCGACAGCCTGATGCTGATACAAATCAACTTTCTGAATAGCGTGCCCTACATTGCCACCAGCCCGGCGGGCTGTCTTTCCTACAACCACTGGAAACGACCCAACCCGCCTTATGTGTTCTTCAAACACGACGGCAAGGCATGGCAGCAAATTTCGCTGGCTGAGTTTCCGATGACGTTCAAGGAATCGAATGTGTACGTCGGTAAGCCGATCAAGGCCAAGCGGAAGGGGCTGATAACTGTGGCCAAGATCAAGGAAGAACACCGAAATCTTGAGCTGTATTTGCGTGAGATTGTTCGTGAGCAGCTGAAGTCAGGGGCGATTGGGGTGGGTTGTCCGGAGTTAGTTCGAATTGAAGGGGGGTGGGGTTCGCCTAGTGGTGCCAAATCGCCCATCCCCATTACTTCGGCCCATCCTAGCGACAAGAAATAGCTACTGAACCATTGCAAATTTATTAAAAACATTCAAACAAGGGGAAGATCATGATCGACATAGTTACCTATGCGCTGATGGCCGGGGATGCTTACATCTCAACTCGACCCAGCATCAATCTGTTTCCTATTCCGCAAGGCTGGGCCGAATTTAATCACCGAACACTTGACAGCGGTTTTGAAGCTGTTTCCTTTACCAACGGTATCGAAATCATTATTTCCTACGCTGGCACGGGTCCCGGCCTGTCGGACTGGGACGCCAACGGCGGTCTGGCACTTGGTTTTGGATCAGATCAACTGCGCCAAGCAGCACTGTATTACCTCGAAGTCAAAGCGGCCAACCCTGGTGCCACGATCAGCTTCACCGGCCACAGCCTGGGTGGTGGCCTAGCTGCTCTGATGGGCGTGTTCTTCGACGAGCGCGCCGTCACCTTCGACCAGGCGCCGTTTGCCAACTCCGCCAGCAGCGGCATCCGTGACGACCTCGTCACCTACCTCAACAATCACGGCTACAGCAACGGCCAACTGGCTGCGCTAGCGCCTGAGTTGATTTCCTTCGCGGTACCCAGCACGCGCGCCGCGAACGTCACTGGGTATTTTGTCCAAGGGGAGGCGCTGCAATACCTCCCGTTCTCGACCCTCGGCGCCCAAGCCATGCTGGCCCAAAACAGTACAGGATTAGGTGCCCTCGGCTCTGTCAGCCTACACTCCCAAACCCTGCTCGCAGCCTTCCTGCAAAACGACGCCTTCCGCGCCATCACCTTCAAGCTGCCCGAACTGCTGAAAATGGTGTTCGACGAAGCGCTGTATGCGCACGACCCCAGCGACAAAGACAATCCCCAGCGCAACTTCCTCGAACACCTCGTCCGCCACCAGGCCGGCGTCACCGGTTCCTTTGCCGCCGACGCCATGCTCGACCGCTTCACCACAGACTTGCAGAAGGTCGCCCAGGACGGCGGCTTCACGTTGACCAATCAGCACATCGCCAACACCCTCGTGGCGTTCGCCATGCAGTTCTATTACGAGAACGCGGGCGCTGCCGTCGCGGGGAGAATCCTGTTTACCGATGTCTCCGGCGGCATCCGCTTCGACCTCACCGACGTGGCGGCCAATCTCGCCAATGCCAAGGGCTGGAACCTGTATTTCCAGAACTACCTGAACACCCTCACCCTGGAAGAACACCGCATCGTTCTACAACTGCTGCCCGCGACCACGGATTGGTTCGTCCAGGCCGGCAGCATTAGCATAAGTGCCACCGCCGACGACGATAAAACCTTCATGCTGGGTGGCATCGGCGCTGACTGGATGGTGGGTGGCGGCAAGGATGATTTGCTGCTCGGCAACGCCGGTGACGACCATCTACAGGGAGGTTTGGGGAACGACACCCTCATCGGCGGCGCCGGCCAAGACACCTATGTTGTGAACGCAGGCGACGGTTATGACACTGTGCTCGATAGCGACGGTTCCGGGGTCGTGCGCATCGCTGGCATCGACGCCAAAGGCAGCAATGGCCTCGACCCCAAGAAATGGATCAAGCTCGGCGACGACAGCTACGCCGACACCCAGAACAACCTCACCTACACCAAGACCATTATCAATGGTGAAACCCGCTTGCTCATTCACAAAGGCGATGCCACCGTCCTCATCAAAGGCTGGTCAGAGGGTAAGCTCGGCATTGCCCTGGGGGAAGGCACGCCACCCGCACCGCCCGTACCCACCACCACCCTCACCCTGGTAGGCGACCATCCCGCCGTTGACCAGAACACCGGCACGGCTGGCATCCAGCCCGGCTATGACACCAATCACAACCTCATCACCGATTACGCCACTACCGAAGCCCGTCAGGACATCCTCTATGGCAGCGCCGGCAACGACTTCCTCCAAGGCCTGACCGGCATTGACTACCTGGACGGCAAAGGTGGTGAAGACATCCTCGAAGGCGGCACGGAAGCTGACGTCCTCGCCGGTGGTCAGGGCAACGACACCCTCAATGGCGGGGACGGCAACGACATCCTGTTGGGCGACCACAGCCTGGCCACCGTCGACTCCTACAACTACACCAAGAACGCCAGCCTCATCGCCAACATCACCCACACCCCCGATGGGCAAGGCGGACTGATCCACGGATACGCCCTCTCCATCGGCAACACCCTGTCCCCTGCCGTGGGCGGTACGGATGTCATCGAAGGTGGACTGGGAGACGACATCGTATTTGCCGGCGGCGGCAATGACCAGATCGATGGCGGCGACGGCGCCGACGTCGTTTTTGGCGAAGGCGGCCAGGACATCGTTGAAGGCGGCATCGGCAACGACATTCTGGTGGGTGACGGCTATGGCGTGGGCGTGGCCTATGGCGATGACACCCTCAGCGGTGGCGATGGTAACGACTGGCTCTACGGTACCGGCGGCAACGACACTCTGGAAGGCGGCGCAGGCAACGACGTGCTCTTCGGTGATGGCAACGATACCGCCGATGAAGGCGCCGATATCCTGGTGGGCGGCACGGGTGACGACACCCTCTATGGCGGCGGCCAAGACGACCTGCTTGTGGGCGGCGAAGACAACGACTATCTGGACGGCGGCGAAGGTGATGACGTCCTGATTGGTGGCGCGGGAGTGGATACCCTACTTGGCGGTGGCGGCAACGACACCCTCATCGACGACAACCCGCTGGGAGAAATGGCCAACCTCGCCGGTGGCGCGGGGGATGACACCTACCAGCTTGAAGGCGCGGGTGATGTCAACATCTATGACAACGAAGGCAGCAACACCTTCGCGCTGTCCGCCGGCGACATCCTGGATGGGGCCACCCTTGACCTTGACACCGACCAGACGGGCTATGTCATCACCCTCTCTAGCGGGCGCAAGTTGAACATCCAGAATGGGTTGTTCGGCACCGGCGGCAGCGTGCAGGACGCAAGTGGGAACGGTGCAGACCTGGAAAGCTGGGCGAGCAGCACCATTACCACAAACCTGGCGCTGCAACTGGGCAACGACGGCGGGCGCCTATACGGCGGCGCGGGGTCGGACACCCTGTACGGTGGCACGGGCAGCGATGTGCTTACCGGTCACAAGGGCCACGACACCCTGCGTGGCGGCGCGGGCAGCGATACCTATCTGTTCGCCAAAGGCGACGGCCAGGACACCATCATCGAAACCTCTGGCGGCGCCGGCAAGACGGATGTGCTGCGCTTCGCCGAAGGCATCCGTCCGGAGGATATCAAAGTCACCCGCTGGTGGACTGGCGAGGGCGAGGACAGCCTGCGTTTGGAACTCAAGAACGAGGATGGCTACTCAAGCGGCGAATACGTGCACATCCAGGAGTATTTCGAGTCGGTGGACAACAAGAACCGGGTGGACCGCATCGAGTTCGCGGACGGCACGGTGTGGGCTTACGCAGACATCCAGGACCTGCTGCCGGTCCCCAGCGAAGGCAAAGACTTGCTCACCGGCTACGCCGGAGACGACATCATCGACGGCCTGGACGGGGACGATTCCATCAACGGCAAGGCGGGCAACGATACCCTCATGGGTGGCGCGGGCGACGATAAGCTAGACGGTGGCCTGGGTAACGACACCCTGAAAGGGGGGGCCGGGAACGATGTGCTGAAAGGCTATAGCTCCTGGGTGAGCGATACCTACGAAGCCTCCGTCGACGAAGGCGCCGATACGTTGTGGGGCGGACCCGGCAAGGACGCACTCTATGGCGGACGGGGCAATGACCTCTACCTGTTCGGTCGGGGAGACGGCAGCGATAGCATTATCGAAAGCGCCAATGCCAATGGCCCGAGCTTGGATATTCTGCGGCTGGGGGCCGGTGTGTTGCCGGAACACGTTACCTTGCACCGGATCAGCGATGGATATGGTGAGGACGATCTGATTGTTGCCTTGGATGGCTCGAATACACAGATTTGGTTGAGCAGCTATTTTGGCACTTCTGATAGCCAGATCGAGCGCATCGAATTCGACGGCGGCGCCGGCCCCGTCTGGGCCGCGGCGGATATTGCCGCCCGGGTGGAGGTGGGCACACAGAATGCCATGAACGGCACAGCCGGGGACGATACCTTCGTGGTGGACCACGAGCAGGACAGCATCACGGAGGCCGCCAATGGTGGGGTGGACAGCGTGCTTGCCGCCAGAAGTTACATATTGCCCACCAATGTCGAGAATCTCACCCTCACGGGCTTCCTGAACATCAATGCCACCGGCAACGCGCTGAACAATGCGCTGAGAGGCAACCTGGGCAACAACGTGTTGGACGGAAGGGACGGTACCGACATCGCCTATGGCGGAGCCGGTGACGATATTTATAAGAACGTGGAGCAGGTGGTCGAATACGCGGACGAGGGCATCGACACAATCATTAACCTCTATGGCGGCGTGTTGCCGGCCAACGTGGAAAATCTCTCTATGTACGGCACAGGCGGTTACCGCTCACAAGCAGCGTCAGCCATCGGTAATGAATTAAATAACACTCTCATCAGCAGCGGCACCGGTACACGGGGAGATATCCTGGATGGCAGGGAAGGTGCAGATACGATGATCATTAAGGAGTGGTGGGATGAGGTAATCGTCTATGTCGACAATCCCGGTGACAAAATCGTGGGCGACCCAATTGAGATCAGGAGTTATATCGATTACACCCTGACCACGTCGCATTTCCTGAGCCTGTACGGAAATGCGGCGGTGGGGGTGGGCACGGCAGGGAACGACACCCTGGCAGGCTGGGACAGTCCTGCGGCCAATACCTTGATCGGTGGCGCGGGAGACGACTACTACAAGCTCGGTCCGGGCGATGAGGCGGTTGAAGTGGCCGGGGAAGGCTTTGACACGGTGGCGATATATTCGAACAGCGCTTTCAGTTACTCAATGGGAGGGCACTCCATTGAAAGGGTTGAGCTGACGGGATACGGCCATGGCACGGTTACCGGTAGCGACCAGGATGACCAAATCATTAGTTATTACGCCGGAACCTTGATGGGGGACAACGGCAACGACACGCTGATTGGCGGCTACGGCTCCATTTTTGTGGGTGGTTCGGGCGACGATGTCTATATCGCGAATGGTACGGTTTCCATCTTGGAGAATGCGGGTGAAGGGTATGACCGGGTGTACTACAACACCTCGGGGGTGTCGGGCATAAACATCATGGCTGCCAACCTGGAAGACGCTTTTTCGAATGGCACCAACATCAACGTCACCGGCAACGATTCAGATAACCGTATTGAGGGAGACTATGGCAATAACCAGCTGAATGGCGGCCTGGGCGCGGATGTGCTGATCGGAGAGGGGGGCAGCGATATTTACACCGTGGACAACCCCGGCGATCAAGTCGTGGAACTAGTGAACGAAGGCTTTGACCGTGTATACACCACGATCGATTACGTGCTTCCAGATCATGTGGAGGCACTGACGCTAAACGCTGCGGGACTGACCGGTACGGGCAATGCCCAGCGCAACTTTCTAACCAGCTCAGATGCCGGTAGCACCCTGATCGGACTGGAGGGGGATGATGAGCTGTATGGCGGGTTCGGCAATGATGTCCTGCAAGGTGGCGCAGGTAGCGACCGATATCATCGCAGCATTGGTAGCGATGTCATTGAGGACATTGATGCTAATGAGGGGAGTGTCGATGTCTTGGAAATGGGGTATGGAATTACCCCGGATGATGTCACCGTAACGCATGATGCCACGCACATCATCATTTCCTTAGCGGATGGCAGCCGGACTGCTATCCGCTGGGACCAGGGCAACGGGGTGGGAATAGAGCAGGTGGTGTTCGAGGATGGAACGGTGTGGGATGCGGCCAGGCTGGAGGCTTTGTCCAACGACTCCGCACCGGTGGTCGTCACGCAGGCACAAGACCAGCAGGTGGTGGAAACCAGGGCATTTGATTTCAATTTGCCGGCAGGCATGTTCTCGGACCAGGATACGGGCGATACGCTGACCCTTTCCTTGATGCTGGATACGGGAGAGGAACTGCCGGAGTGGATGGTGTTCGACCCTGAAACCCTCGCCATTTCTGGTATGCCTCCGGATGGTACGGCGGGAAGCTACTACATTCGGGTGCGTGCAACGGATTCCGTGGGGGCATCCGTCTCCAGTTATTTCAATATCGATGTCCTGGATGTGGTGAACGGCACCGACGGGCCGGATAGTCTGGTCGGCACGGACTTGAGGGATGAAATATATGGCTTCGGCGGTAACGACACCCTGAACGGAGGCGCGGGCGACGACTTGCTGGATGGCGGCTCAGGCGCGGACACCATGCTTGGCGGAGCGGGTGACGATACCTATTTCGTAGACAACACGGGCGACAAGGTCACGGAAAGCTCGGGCGGCGGCACGGATACGGTGTTCAGCTCCGTGACTTTCACCCTGGGCTCCAATGTGGAGAAGCTGGTGCTGACGGGCACTGCGAACGTCAACGGCACCGGGAACAGCCTGAACAACCAACTGACCGGTAACGGCGGCAACAACACGCTCAATGGGAGCAGCGGCGCCGACACCATGGCGGCTGGAGCCGGCAACGATACCTATGTGGTGGACAACACCGGCGACGTGGTGACGGAACAGGCGGACGAGGGTACGGACACGGTGCAGAGTTCCATAACCTACACCCTGGGCGCCAACATCGAAAACCTCACCCTTACCGGCACCTCTTCCCGCAACGGCACCGGCAATGAGCTCGACAACATCCTGGTGGGCAACAGTGGCGCCAACACGCTGAACGGTGGCCTGGGGGCAGACCAGATGTCAGGCGGGGGCGGCAACGATACCTATGTGGTGGATAACCCGGGAGACGTGGTGACGGAGAGTGCCGGCGCGGGCACGGACACCATTCAGAGTTCCGTCACCTATGCCCTGGGTGCCAACATCGAAAAGCTCTCCCTCACCGGTTCGGTGGCGATCGATGGCACGGGCAACGAACTCAACAACACCCTCACCGGCAATTCGGCAGCGAACATGCTGGATGGAGGACTGGGTGCCGACGCAATGTCCGGTGGTTCGGGCAACGATGTCTATTACGTAGACAACGCAGGTGACACGGTCACGGAAAGTTCCGGCGGCGGCACGGATACAGTATTCAGTTCCGTGAATTTCACCCTGGGCTCCAATGTGGAGAAGCTGGTGTTGACGGGCACCGCGAACCTCAACGGCACCGGGAACAGCCTGGGCAACCAGTTGACCGGCAACGGCGGCAACAACACGCTCAACGGCGGCAGCGGCGCCGACACCATGGTGGGGGGCGCCGGGGACGATACGTATGTGGTGGACAACACCGGTGACGTGGTGAGTGAGCAAAACGGGGAAGGTACGGACAGCGTGCAAAGCTCGGTGACTTACACCCTGGGCGCCCATGTCGAGAACCTCACTCTCACCGACACCTCCTCCCGCAACGGCACCGGCAATGAACTCAACAACATCCTGGTGGGCAACAGCGCCACCAACACGCTGAACGGCGGGGCAGGCGACGACATGCTGAACGGTGGCGCGGGAACCGACACGCTCATCGGCGGCGCCGGCAACGATGTCTACCTGATGTACCGGGGCAACGGCGCCGATACCGTGCAGGAGAACGATGCGGCCCTTGGCAATACCGACCTCGCCCGCTTCGGCACCGACATCGCCCACGACCAGATCTGGTTCCGGCGCGTCAGCAACAACCTGGAGGCTTCCGTTATCGGCACCGGGGACAAGCTGGTGCTGAAGGATTGGTATTTGGGCACGGCCTATCACACCGAACGCTTTGAATCCGGCAACGGCCAAGTGTTGCTGGACAGCCAGGTACAGGCCCTGGTGGACGCCATGGCAGCCTTTGCGCCGCCGGCTTCCGGCCAAACCACCCTGCCGGACAGCTACAGGACCGCATTGGAGCCCGTGCTGGCGGCCAACTGGCAGTAAGCGCAGCAGCCACTGAGAAGAACCCCGGGCCATGACCCGGGGCATTACATAAGGGTAGGTATATGCAAGCACAAGGCGAAGCCCCCGCCGGGACCGCTCATGATCGCCCGCTCGATCCCGGCCTGGCCTGCCTGGTGATGCTGGCCCGCTTCCACGGCGTGGCGGCGGAGCCGGCGCAACTGGCCCATGAGTTCGGCGAGGGTGGCCCCTTCGGCGTCAAGCAAATCCTGCTGGCGGCCTGGAAGCTGGGCCTCAAGGCCAGGCAAATAAAAACAGACGTCACCCGTCTGGCCACCACGCCCCTGCCCGCCCTGGCCCTGGGGCGGCAAGGCGGGTTCTTCATCCTGGCCAAGGCTGAAGGCGAACAGGTACTCATCCACGATCCCACCACCGCCAGACCTCAGGCCGTGTCCCGCGCAGATCTGGAAGCCAGCTGGGGTGGCGAATTGATTCTGTTCACCTCCCGGGCTTCCCTGGCCGGCGAGATGGCCCGCTTCGACTTCACCTGGTTCATCCCCGCCCTGGTCAAGTACCGCCGATTGCTCGGGGAAATCCTGCTGGTGTCCTTCGCTCTCAACCTGTTTGCCCTGGTCACACCTCTGTTCTTCCAGGTGGTCATGGACAAGGTGCTGGTACACCGGGGGCTCACCACCCTGGATGTCATTGCCGTGGGCCTGCTGGTGGTTTCCATCTTCGAAGTGGTGCTCTCCGGACTGCGCACCTACGTCTTCGCCCACACCACCAGCCGCATCGACGTGGAGTTGGGCTCAAGGCTGTTCCGCCATCTGCTCCACCTGCCTATGGCCTATTTTCAAGCAAGACGGGTGGGGGATTCCGTGGCCCGGGTGCGGGAGTTGGAAAACATCCGCCAGTTCCTCACCGGCAACGCCATCACCGTAGTGCTGGACGTGTTCTTCTCGGGGGTGTTCATCGCCGTCATGCTGTTCTACAGCGGCTGGCTCACTCTGGTGGTGCTGGCCTCCCTGCCCCTCTATCTGCTCCTCTCCCTGCTCATCACCCCCCTGCTGCGGGCCCGGCTGCATGAGAAGTTCAACCGGGGGGCGGAGAACCAGGCCTTCCTGGTGGAGGCCGTCGCCGGCATCGACACCTTGAAGGCCATGGCGGTGGAACCCCAGATAACCCGCCGCTGGGACAACCAGCTGGCCGCCTTCGTGGCCGCCGGCTTCCGCACCGCCAAGCTCTCCACCCTGGCCCACGAAGGCGTCAACCTGGTGGGCAAGCTGGTCACCGTGGCCACCCTGTGGCTGGGGGCCCGGCTGGTGATCGAGGGCCAACTGACGGTGGGCCAGCTCATCGCCTTCAACATGCTGGCGGGCCGGGTGGCCCAGCCCATCATGCGCCTGGCCCAGTTGTGGACGGACTTCCAGCAGACGGGCATCTCCGTGCAG
>CAZREY010000052.1:0-11256 GCA_964599015.1 uncultured Thiobacillus sp. | reverse complement strand
GGCGTGGTTTTCCGGATTGCTGAGCTGGCGCCGGGGCATGGTGCGCGGGTCGGCAAGGATGGGACGGGGAGGCATGCCGGCATCGTCCAGGGGCGCGGTGAATGGGGCCAGCTGGAGTTCGCCGGCCTGCCAGTCCGCCCAGAGCTGTTCGGCGGCCTGGGATTTGGCCGCGATGTCCCGTTCCGCCAGGGCCGCCTGGGCGGCCTGTTGCAGGGGCTTCATGCCGGGCGTCCCAGTCGGGCCAGCCAGTTCGGCCAGGCGCGGGTGGCCAGCCAGCCCAACAGGGCTCCGGCGGCGTTGGCCACCATGTCCAGCCCGCTGGGCTCCCGGTTGGGCGTGAGGCTCTGGAGTCCTTCCAGGGCCACGCCCATGAACACGAAGATCAGCAGCAGGCGATTGGAGCGTGGATCGAGCTGGCCCCACCAGGACATCAGGACGAGATAGGCCAGCAGGTGGCCGAGCTTGTCGCCGTTGTCGATGCCGCTGTCCACCGGGCTGGGGGTGAGGGAAAACCAGCACACCGCCGCCACCAGCAGCCAGCCCAGAGGTTTGTGGTACCGGCGGCTCATGGCGCCGGGTTCAGCGGTATTCCACCAACTCTTGCAGGGGCAGGCGCAGCTTCTCGCCGGCGGGCTGGGCACACACGCCCAGGGCCAGGATCAGGGCCACCTCGTACTGGCTGGCATCAATGGACAGGATGCCGCGCACCTTGTCCGGCAGAAAGCCGCCGATGGCGCAGGAGTCGATGCCGATGCCGGCGGCGGCGGTCATCATGTTGGCGGCGGCGATATGGCACTGGCTGATGCTCCAGGCCTTCACGTCGGTGTGGGCATGGAAGCCCCGGTAATTCTCCAGGGCGGGGCCGAAGGCCTCGCCGGGATATTCCCGGGCCAGCAGTTTCCGGGCGTAGGCATGGTCGGGGGCCAGTTCCGCCACCTTGGCCAGGATCACCACCAGGGCGCTGGCGTTGCCCACCTGGGGCTGCTGGAAGCAGGCGTCCTGCATGGCGGTTTTATGGATGTCGGACGTCAGGACCAGGAATTTCCACTGCTCCAGGCCGAAGGAGGAGGGGGACAGGCGGCCGGCCTCCAGGATGAACTCCAGGTCGGCCGGGGCCAGGGCCACACCCCTCCTGAATTCGTGGCAGGCATGGCGGCGATGGAAGATGTCCAGCAGTTGGGCGGAAAGATTTTCGGACATGTTGGTATTCTCTCTTCGATCCGGCATTCTAGCCGTCCTCTTTTCGTCGACCTTATATGAGTCTGCCCAAACCGGAATTCAAGGTGCTGCTCTTCGGCCCCCAGTTGCCCGCCGAGGGTTTGAGCGCGCTGGCCCGCTTCGAGGACGGGGTGCTGGAGGTGCGCGGGCCCGGCCATTGGTATACGACGCCCGTGAAGGGGCTTGATCTGAAGACCGGCGGCTTCGACGGGCGCCAGTGGCTGGTGACCTGGGAGAGTCCCGCGGGCCTGTTCACCGCCATCCTCCAGGGCGACAGTTCCATGCACATGTTCGTCGACCAGGCGCCGGAAGCCTTGGCCGCCCGCCTGCACCTGGTGCGCGACAAGCACAGGCGCACGGGCAATCGCTTCCGCGCGGCCTTGTCCGTGGCGGTGGTATTGCTGTTTCTGCCCCTGTTTTCCCTGGTCTGGTTCTGGCTGCACGCGGACCGGTTCAGCCAATGGGCGGCGGACAAGATCAGCGTGGAGCAGGAAATCCGGCTGGGCGAGCTTGCTTTCCGGCAGATGAGCGCCCGGCTCAAGCTGCTGCCCGAAGGTACCCTGGCCGACGAGGCGGTGGAACGCATCGGCGTGCGGGTCACCGCGGGGTCGGTCTACCCCTACCACTTCCATGTGGCCCGGGACCCGGCGGTCAATGCCTATGCCCTGCCGGGGGGGCGCGTGGTGGTCAATACCGGCCTGCTCATGGCCGCGGACGACGCGGACGAGGTGGCCGGCGTGCTGGCCCATGAGGCCAGCCACGTGGAGCGCCGCCACGCGCTGCGCAAGCTGATCCACGGCCTGGGCCTGCGGGCGGTGATGGCGGTGGCCCTGGGGGACTACGACGGCGGCATCTGGGACGACATGGCGGACCGGTTGGTGGAACTCTCCTACAGCCGGGACCTGGAGCGGGAGGCCGATCTGGAAGGTCTGAGCATGCTGCGCGATGCGGGGCTGCCCGCCGAGGGCATGGCCCGGTTTTTCGAGAAAATGGCGCAGCGGGAGGAGGGGGGGATCGATCTGCTCTCGAGCCACCCCGCCAGCGAAGAGCGTTTGTGGGCATTGCGCACGGCCATGGCCGAGGGAGGGGACTATCTGCAAGAGTCGGTGGATGTGGACTGGGATGAGGTCAAGGCCTCCCTGGATGCGGAATCATCGACGGGTTCATGACAAGGCGGCGGACATGGAAATCACACCGGAACAGCTCAAGCAACGCAGCGCCCTTTTCGCCGCCCTGGACGACGCGGATATTCACGCCACCCTGGAACTGGCCCACACGGAAAGCCATCCGGCTAAACACATAATTTTCCGCGAGGGAGAAGAGGGCGACCGGCTGATGCTGCTGCTGGAGGGACGGGTCAAGGTCAGCCTCACCTCGCCGGAAGGCAAGGAGGCCATTCTCAGCATCCTGGAGCCGGGCCAGTTGATCGGCGAGATGTCCCTGCTGGACGGCGGCCAGCGCAGCGCCACCGTGACCACCATGGACCCCTGCCGCTTCCTGGTGATCTGGCGCAAGGATTTCCTCGGTTTTCTCGAACGCCGCCCCCATGTGGCCCTGGCCTTGCTGCAGGCCCTGTCCCTGCGGCTGCGGGCCACCAACGACATGGTGGGCAACCTCAGCTTCCTCAACCTGCCCGCGCGCCTGGCCCGCATCCTGCTCAACCTGGGCCAACAGTACGGCAAGCACACCGGCGATGGGGTCGTCATCGGCCTCAAGCTTTCCCAGGAGGAACTGGGCAATCTGGTGGGCGTGTCCCGGGAGAGCGTCAACCGCCAGGTCCGCCTCTGGGTGGAGGCGGGGATACTGGACTACGCCCATGGCATCCTCATCCTCAAGGATTCCGATGCCCTGTTCCGCGAGGCCCTGGCCGGCTGATCGTCACCCCCCATGCGTTTCCAAAGCCCTTTGGTGAGCGGCACCCTGCTGCGGCGCTATCAGCGTTTCCTGGCGGATGTGCGCCTCGAGACGGGTGAGCAGGTCACCGCCCACTGCCCCAATACCGGCTCCATGCTGGGCCTCAAGGCACCGGGCAACCGGGTGTGGCTGTCCCCGGCGGACAACCCGTCCCGCAAGCTGGCCTGGACCTGGGAGATGGTGGAAGCGGATGGCGTCACCGTGGGCATCCACACCGGCCGGGCCAACGGCCTGGTGCGCGAGGCCCTGGAAGCCGGACTGCTCCCCGGCCTGGCCGGGTTCTCCGACTGCCGCGCCGAGGCCCGCCTGGGCCCCAACAGCCGCACGGACCTGTTGCTGACCTTTGCCACCGGCCATTGCTATGTGGAGGTGAAGAGCGTGACCGCCGCCGTGACGGACGGCATTGGTTTCTTTCCCGACGCGGTGAGCGAGCGGGCCGCCAGGCACATGCGGGAACTGGAACAGGCGGTGGCCGCCGGCGCCCGGGCCGCGGTGGTGTTCTGCGTGCAGAGGGGGGATGTGGCGGTGGTGCGCCCCGCCGACCATATCGACCCCGCCTTCGCCGCGGCCCTGCGCGGGGCCGCGGCGGGCGGCGTGGAACTGTATGCCCTGGGGGCGGAGCTGAACACGTCGGAAATCCGACTGCTGCGGCCCCTGTCCGTGAGCCTGGAAAGACCATGAGCATCGAGGCCCGCCTGGAATGGAGCAGTCCCATGGCCCGCCACGTGGACCGGCTGGTGCTGCGGGAGGGCGCCCTCCAGGCCAGCGGCCGCTGGGCGGCGGCGGGCGCCACCCTGGCCGAGATGCCCGAGGCGCGCCTGGATGCGTCCCCCTGGTGCCAGCCCGCGGGACTTCCCCTCGCCGGGATGCCACATGGCCATTTTCGCCTGCGGGCGGAACCGGTGCCTGGCCGGTTCTATCCGCGCATGGCCTTCGCCGATCTGGCCCAGGGCCCCCGGGACCTGCATCCTGTCCGCCTGCTGGCCTGCGACGATGAACGGTTGAGCGTGGACCCGAACCATCCCCTTGCCGGCCGCATGCCCCAGCTGGTGCTGCGGAAAAGCGATGCCGAGCCCGCCCCCGGCCCACGCATGGCGGACCTGTTCGAGGGGCCGGGCTTACAGCAGCCGCCCGCCGATCCGGCGCGGGCCTATTTTTCCCTGCATGACCTTTCCCGCGCGGATGAAGCCCCGGACGGCCAGTTCTACGCCGGGCCCCGCTTGGTGCACCACCTGGACGCCGTCTGCCGCAGGGAGATCAGCCGGCTGTACGCCCGCTTCCTGCGTCCGGGCATGAGGGTGCTGGACCTCATGTCCAGCTGGAGCAGCCACCTGCCGGGGGAGCCGGCGGATCTGTTCGTGGCCGGCCTGGGCATGAATGAGGCGGAACTGGCCGCCAACGAACGCTTGTCTGAGCGGGTGGTGAAGGACCTGAATACCCGGGACGGCCTGCCATGGGGGGATGCCTGCTTCGACCTGGTGGTGTGCGCCGCCTCCATCGAGTACCTGATCCGGCCCCAGGGGGTGATGGCCGAGATCCGGCGGGTGCTGCGCCCCGGGGGCATGTGCGTGGTCACCTTCTCCGACCGCTGGTTCCCTCCCAAGGCCATCCGGGTATGGGGCGAACTGCACCCCTTCGAGCGCCAGGCCCTGGTGCTGAGCCTGTTCGTCGAAGCGGGCTTCAGCAACCTGCATACCGAGTCCTTGCGCGGACTGGCCCGGCCATCCGACGACAAATACGCCGAACAGCGCGCCTACGCCGACCCCTTGTTCGCGGTCTGGGGCGTGGCCTGATACAGACTGTTTTTATTCGAGGAATGTTCATGTACGAATCCGCCCGCATCGGCATCGTCTCCATCAGCGACCGCGCCAGTTCCGGCGTCTACGAGGACAAGGGACTGCCCGCCCTGAAGGCATGGCTGACCGGCGCCCTGCACAACCCCTTGGCCTTCGTGGAGCGCCTCATACCCGATGAACAGGCGGACATCGAAATGGCCCTGAAGGACCTGGCGGAAGAATGCTGCCTGGTGCTGACCACCGGGGGCACGGGCCCCGCCCCCCGGGACGTGACCCCCGAGGCCACCCTGGCGGTGGCGGACAAGGTGCTGCCCGGCTTCGGCGAGCAGATGCGGGCGGTGAGCCTGAAGTACGTGCCCACGGCCATCCTGTCGCGGCAGGTGGGCGTGGTGCGGGGCGGTTGCCTGATCCTCAACCTGCCCGGCCAGCCCAAGGCCATCAAGGAAACCCTGGACGGCGTATTCGCCGCCGTGCCCTATTGCATCGACCTCATCGGCGGGCCCTACCTGGAAACCCGGGAAGAGGTGATCAAGGCATTCCGGCCCAAGTCGGCCCTCAGGCCCCGCCCGGGCAGCGGCGAGGCCTGAAGGCATGGCGTCGCGGGCGGCCATGACGGCCATGCTCCTGCGGCCGGGCGCGCGCTGGGCGTTCACCGCCCTGGCCTGCCTGGCCGCCGGCCTGCTGGCCTATGGCCTGGTGGGCTCGCCCTCGGCGCCGGCGGTGTTCTGGCCGCCCGCGGGTTTGGCCCTGGCGGCGGCCATGTTGTGGGGCATGCGCCTGGTGGTCCCCGCCGCCCTGGGTACGGTCCTGGCGGTCCTGTACCAGGGGGAGGGCCTGCTCCCGGCCCTGTTGCTGGGTCTGGCCTGCGCCGCCCAGGCCATGGTGGGCGCCTTGCTGCTGGCGCGCGCGCGTCGGACCCCGCCTGGCGGAGGTGGCCGACCTGTTGCGGCTGGCGTTGTACGGTGGGGTGCTGGCCGGCGTGGCGGCCGTGCCCGTGGCCCACATGGCTCTGGCGGACGCGGATGGCTTCTGGGAACTGGCCCTGCACCTGCAAGTGGCTTCCCTGTTGTTCAGCCAACTGGACGCGGTGCTGATTTTTACCGCCCTGGTGTTGTGCGTGCTTTCGCCGTCCTGTCCGCAACGCAGCCCCTGGAGCATGGAGGGGGTCCTGGTCCTGCTGAGCCTGGCGCTGGTGGCCCTGTTCCTGGCCCATCCGGAGCTTCTTGGCCTGGCGGCCACGCCCATGCGGCCCTATCCGGTCCTGCCTTTCCTGCTCTGGCTGGCCCTGCGCGCGGACGTGCGCTTCGTGGCCCTGGGCCTGGCCTGGGTGTATGCCGTCATGTCGGCCCACGACGTCTGGGGCCTGGGCATCACGTTGCCGGATCAGGAACGGCTGCGGCCCCTCCACGGCTTCGTCACCGTGGTGGGGCTGTCGTTCCTGGCGCTGGCCGTGCTCATGGGCGTGAACCGGCGGCTGGTGGCCGCCAGCCTGGCCGAAGCCCTGGCCCAGCGGGATGCCCTGGTGCGCGAGGTGCACCACCGCATCAAGAACAATCTGCAAATCGTGGTGGGACTGTTGCGCCGGGATGCCGCCCAGCACCCGGAAATCAAGGCCATGCTGGAATCGGCCATCAACCAGGTGCAGTCCATCGCCGTGGTGCACGGCCTGCACGGCCGGGTCACCCGGGATGGCGTGATGTTGTGCGAGCTGCTGCCGGCCATCTGCCGCGCGATCTCGGACCTGAGCGGCGTGCCCGTGGGGGTGGAGGGCATTCAGGAGGGTTGCGGCAGGATGCGCATCCAGGAGAGCGAGACCGTGGCCCTGGCCCTGATCCTGAACGAACTCATCAGCAACGCGGTCAAGCACATGGATTTCGCGTCGGCCGGGCAGGGGCCCCGCGTGACCTTGACCCGGGAGGGGGACGCCGGGCGGGTCAGCATCAGCAATCCAGGCGCGCTGCCCGAGGGGTTCGATTTCAGCCGGGGCGTGGGCCTGGGTACCGGCCTTGGGTTGGTCAAGGCCTTGATGCCCTCGCCGGGGGTAAGGGTCGAATTCCAGCAGCGGGAGGGTTGCGTGGTGACCGAAATCCGATTGGGCCCGCCCCTGCTGGCCCAGGCTGCCTGAAGGGCGGCGGGAATGCCTGTGATGCAAGCGTATAACAATATACCAAACATGGTTACTTGTAGAAGCATTCCTGAATGTGTTTACCTACTGATGTTTCCCGGGGGTGGGACCCTGTGTTCGCCCCTTGCCGACATGTCTTGGTCATGCAGGAGAACAGGATGAGAAGAATCCTCATGGTTGATGATGACCGGGTGGTCTTGCACCTCCTGGCCGAAGGCATGCGCGGCCTGGGGTATGTGGTGGATGTCGCCCATTCGGGGGAAGCGGCGCTGGAACTGGCCCGTCAGGAGCGCTTCGACCTGGCGGTGCTGGACATCCGCATGCCGGGCCTGTCCGGCGTGGAACTGGCCCATGCCCTGAAGCAGTCCGGGGATACCCCCTTCGTGTTCCTCTCCGCCTACGGCGACGAGAAAGTGGTGCGGGAAGCCACCGAGGCCGGTGCCCTGGGCTTTCTCACCAAGCCCGTGGATACGCCCCAACTGGTGCCGTTCATCGAGGCGGCCATCGCCCGGGGCCGGGACATCAATGCCTTGATGGGGGCCAACGATCAGCTGGAGCGGGTGCTGCATGTGGAACAGAAAACGCGCATGGCGGTGGGCATCATCATGGAAAGCCGCAAGCTGGACAGCGTCAGCGCCTTCGAACTGTTGCGCCGCCATGCCCGCAACCAACGGCGCAAGGTCGTGGAGGTGGCGGAAGAACTGATCGCCGCCATGGAAACGGCCTACCGGGTCATGCACTCCGATGGCCCGCCGGAGGCCAGGCAAAAAAGCACCAAGCAATAACCTCAAGTTTTTGTCGGGTACCGCCGATAGTCGTTTCGTACCCGGTGGATATGACGGGTCATCTTGCCCCGGCTTACGACGGCCGCCGGGGACCAGATCCAGGGCCGCCCAGTTCCGCGGCAGGCACTTCGAGTAGGGCCCAACCCCCGCCCATGACAGTTTCCCGCATCGCGGGATGCCATTTCCTGCCGTGGGAGTGGCCCGCGCCGTCGCAAAGCGAACGGCGCCGACAACAAAGGGGGACACCATGGACACGAAGCGTTCGTTCGAGCAGCAGACCGGTGAGTGGCGCATCCGCGTCGGCGCGGTCTTCGATGTGGAGGAGGCCAAGGCCTGCATCCATCGTTATCGCGACTTCAAGGAAGACCGGCCGCGGCGCCTGGTGTTCGACCTGACCGGGACCCGCAACCTCCATACCGCCGGCCTGGGCGCCATGCTGTTCATCCGCGGTTGTTGCCAGGTCCATGACGCGGATGCGCATATCGTCTACCAGGACCCCCACATCGACATGATTCTGCGGCTGGCGAAGCTGGAGCGCTGGTTCACCCTGCTGCCCCAGGGCGCGGCGCGGGCCGGGGACAGGAGTCCCACGCATCCGGCGCCTGGCCAGGGCCCGCGTCCTGAACATTCCGTCATGGGCCGCTGATCCATGGGGACCAGCCGTGGAACGGGGAGTCGGTAGCATGGGCGTCTTCAAGGGACCGTGGGGCCAGCCTGACCGGGAGAGGGGGAGCGACAGGCCCCATCCGCTTGTGGATGCCCTGTCCATGTGCGCCAGCTGCGACGGCGTGGATCGGCACACCCTGCGTTGCACGCGGCTGTTCACCACCATGTTCGAGAGCAATCCGGCGGCCATCATGGTGACCGACCGGCACAACGTCATCCTCGCGGTGAACCCCGCCTTTTCGCGGCTGACCGGCTATGAGGCCGATGAAGTGCTGGGCAAGACCCCGGGCATGATGAAGTCCGGCCGCCATGACGCCACCTTCTACCAGGCCATGTGGCACTCGCTGCGCGACGACGGGGAGTGGTCCGGCGAAGTGTGGGACCGGCGCAAGGATGGTTCCCTCTATCCCAAGTGGCTGCACATCCGCGTGGTGCACGACATGTGCCGCGACGGTAGCGGCGAGCCTGCCTTCTACGTGGCCAGCTTCACGGACATCTCGGACCGCAAGGAGGCGGAGGAACGCATCCGGGTGCTGGCTTATCACGACGTGCTCACGGGCCTGCCCAACCGGCTGCTGCTGCTGGACCGCCTCGAGCATGCCATGGCCAACGCCCAGCGCGGGCGCCACCACCTGGCGGTGATGTTCATCGACCTGGACCGCTTCAAGAACGTCAACGATTCCCTAGGCCACGCCGCCGGCGACGAACTGCTGTGCGAAGTGGCCGGCCGGCTGCGCGCCTGCGTGCGGGACGTGGACACCGTGGCCCGCCTGGGGGGCGACGAATTCGTGGTGGTGCTGGAGAACCTGGAGACGGAGGTGGATGCCGTGTCCGTCGCCAACAAGATCCAGACCACCTTCGGCCGGCCCATCACGGTGCACGGGCAGACCCTGCATGTGTCCACCAGCATAGGCATCGCCCTGTATCCGGAGGATGGCCAGGATGCGACCACCCTGATGCGCAACGCGGATACCGCCATGTACCAGGCCAAGGCCGCCGGCTGCAACAACTACCAGTTCTTCGCCCCGTTCATGAACGAACAGGCCCGGGAAAAGCTGGAGTTGGAAAACACCCTGCAGGACGCCCTGGCGCGGGAGGAATTCCAGCTCTACTACCAGCCCATCTACGATCTGGGCAGCGGCCGCATGGTCAGTGCCGAGGCCCTGATCCGCTGGGAATCACCCGACCGGGGCCTGATCACGCCGGACAGGTTCATTGCCACCGCCGAGGAAACGGGTGTCATCGTGCCCATCGGGGACTGGGTCCTGCGCCAGGCCTGCCGGGATCTCATGGCATGGCGCCAGCGGGGACTGGCGCCGCCGCCGCGGGTTGCCCTGAACATCTCGCCGCGCCAGTTCCGCCAGCCCAGCCTGGTGTCCCGTATCCGGGCCACCCTGGAAGCCACGGGCGTGGGGGCGGAACAGATCGAGCTGGAAGTGACGGAAAGCGCCCTGATGGAGCAGCCGGAGCTGGCGGCGCGCCAGCTGAACGAACTGAAGGCCCTGGGCATGGGCATCGTCATCGACGACTTCGGCACCGGCTATTCCTCCCTGGCCTATCTGAAGAGATTTCCCATCGACAAGCTGAAGATCGACCGCTCCTTCGTGCGGGATCTGCTCAGCGACAAGAGCGACCGGGAGATCACCCTGGCGGTCATCGCCCTGTCCCACAACCTGGGCCTGCGGGTGGTGGCCGAAGGCGTGGAAAACCAGCAGCAACTGGATTTTCTCCATCGCCACCGCTGCGATTGCGTGCAGGGCTACCACTTCAGCAGGCCCCTGCGGCGCGAGGCCTTCACGGACCTGCTGGCCGGCGCCGGATAGCGGGCTTCAGGACCCCAGCCGGCGCTGGATCACCGCCCCCGCCAGCATCAGCCCGAACAGGGGCGGCAGGTAGGAGATGGTGCCGTTCACCGCCCGGGGCCGGCCGTGGGCGGTGGGCGCCGGCGGCCGGGGCGGCCGGCCCGGCTCGTCGGACCACACGCACAACACCCCCTTCCTGATGCCCCGCCGCTTCAGGCGGGTGCGCACCTCCCGCGCCAGGGGGTCCACCAGGGTCTTGGAGATGTCCGAAACCCGCACCCGGGTCGCGTCCAGCTTGTTGCCGGCCCCCATGCTGGCGGCCACGGGCAGGCCGCGGCCCACGGCCTCGGCGATCAGCGCCACCTTGCAGCTCAGGGAGTCGATGCAGTCCACCACCCAGTCCGCGTCCCCGGGCAGCAATTCGGCCACGTTGGCGGGGGTGATGAATTCCGTCAGCACGTTCAGGCGGCATTCCGGGTTGATGTCGCGGATGCGCGCCGCCATGACCTCCGTCTTGAAGGCGCCCACGGTGGACAGGGTGGCGGGCAGCTGGCGGTTGATGTTGGAGGCCGCCACCACGTCCATGTCCACCAGGGTCAGCCGGCCCACCCCGGCCCGGGCCAGGGCCTCGGCGCACCAGGAACCCACGCCCCCCAGGCCCGCCAGAAAGATGTGGGTATCCGCCAGCCGGGCCAGGCCGGCCTCGCCGATGAGGATTTCCGTGCGCTCGAACTGGGGGATCGTCATGCGAAGCCGCTGGCCACCATGCCCGCGAACACCGCGCCGCCGAACCAGTTGTTGTGCAGGAAGGCCTTGAAGCAGCGTGCCGGTTCCCGGTGGCGGATGAGGGTGTAGTGGTAGCCCGCCACGCAGCCCGCGGCGGCCAGCCCCAGGTAGTAGGGCCAGGCCATTTCCAGGGACCGGCCCGCCCAGGCCAGCAGGGCCAGGGC
>CAZREY010000051.1:0-11338 GCA_964599015.1 uncultured Thiobacillus sp. | reverse complement strand
CCCAGATACTGGACACCGCGGAATCCTTCATCAACGCCGACACCGGCGAGGTGAAGAAGGTGCCCCTGCTGCGGGGCGTGGCCATCTTCAACATCTTCTTCGAGAACTCCACCCGCACCCGCACCACCTTCGAGATCGCCGCCAAGCGCCTGTCCGCCGACGTGGTGAACCTGAACATCGGCACCTCCTCCCAGAGCAAGGGGGAGACCCTGCTGGACACGGTGGCCAACCTCTCCGCCATGCAGGCGGACATGTTCGTGGTGCGCCACGCCGCCGCCGGCGCCGCCCACCTCATCGCCCGCCACGTGGCGCCCCACATCCACGTGGTGAACGCCGGCGACGGCCGGGCCTCCCACCCCACCCAGGGCCTGCTGGACATGTACACCCTGCGCCACTTCAAGGGCCCCTTCCACAAGCTGCGGGTGGCGATCGTCGGCGACGTGCTCCACTCCCGGGTGGCCCGCTCCCAGATCCACGCGCTCACCACCCTGGGCTGCCCCGAGGTGCGGGTGGTGGCCCCCCGCACCCTGCTGCCCCGGGACGTGGAAAGCATGGGGGTGCACGTGCATGAGCGCATCGAGGAGGGCATCAGGGACGTGGACGCGGTGCTCATGCTGCGCCTGCAGAACGAACGCATGCAGGGCGCCCGCCTGCCCAGCGCCGGCGAGTACTACAAGCGCTGGGGCCTGACGCCGGAGAAGCTCAGGTACGCCAAGCCCGATGCCATCGTGATGCACCCGGGCCCCATGAACCGGGGGGTGGAGATCGACTCCGACGTGGCCGACGGCAAGCAGGCGGTGATCCTGCCCCAGGTCACCTACGGCATCGCCGTGCGCATGGCGGTGATGAGCATGCTGGCGGGAGGACAGGCATGAAGGTGCATATCAGGAACGGCCGCGTCATCGACCCGGCCACGGGCCTGGACCAGATTCAGGACATTTTCGTGGCCGCGGGCCACATCGTCGGCCTGGGCCAGGGGCCCGATGCTGGGCCGGCGGATTTCCACCCCAACCAGGTCATCGACGCCACGGGCCTGGTGGTGTGCCCCGGCCTGGTGGACATGGCGGTGCGCCTGCGGGAACCCGGGGGCGAGCACATGGCCACCCTGGAATCCGAGATGCATGCCGCCGCCGCGGGGGGCATCACCTCCCTGGCCTGCCCGCCGGACACCGACCCGCCCCTGGACGAGCCGGGCCTCATCGAGATGCTGAAGTTCCGCGCCAAGCACATGCCGGGCCCCCGGGTGTACCCCGTGGGGGCCCTCACCTGGAAACTCCAGGGGGAACGCCTGACGGAGATGGCGGAACTGAACGAGGCGGGCTGCATCGCCTTCACCCAGGCGGACGCCCGGCTGGAGAACACCGAGGTGCTGCTGCGGGCCCTGGAATACGCCAGGACCTTCGACCTGCCCGTCTGGCTCCGCCCCCAGGACGCCTTCATCGGCCGCAACGGCGTGGCCCATGACGGCATCGTCTCGGCCCGCCTGGGCCTGCCCGCCATCCCCGTGCCGGCGGAGACCGTGGCCCTGTCCACCATCATCCTGCTGGTGCGGGAGACCAAGGCCCGGGTGCACCTGGCCCGCCTGTCCAGCCGGGCCGGCGTGGAGATGGTGCGCCGCGCCAAGCACGACGGCCTGCCCATCACCTGCGACGTGGGCATCCACCACGTGCACCTGTCGGAAATGGACACCGCCGACTTCAATGCCAACTGCCACCTCATCCCGCCCCTGCGCAGCCTGCGGGACCGGGACGCCCTGCGCCAGGGCCTGGCGGACGGCACCATCGACGCCATCTGCTCCGACCACACGCCGGTGGACGAGGACGCCAAGCAGCTGCCCTTCCAGGAAAGCGAGGCCGGCGCCACCGGCGTGGAACTGCTGCTGCCCCTGACCCTGAAATGGGCCCGGGAGACCGGCCTGCCCCTGGCCAAGGCCCTGGGCTACATCACCCATCGCCCGGCGGGCATCCTGGGGGTGCCCGGCGGCCACCTGGGCATGGGCGGCCCCGCGGACCTGTGCCTGTTCGACCCGGAGGCCCCCTGGACCGTCACCCCGGCCAGCCTGGCCAGCCTGGGCAAGAACAGCCCCTACCTGGGCCTGGAGGTCCAGGGCCGTGTGCGCTACACCCTCATCGACGGCCACCTGGACTTCAAGCGCTGACCCCGGCAAGGCCGCCCGGCCCGCTTGAACTCCGGCGGGCCGGCTTCATATGAAAAGTGTTTGAACCCGAGAAAAACCGAAGGATTGCCATGGGACAGTTTGCATTCGACGTGACCGCCGCCAACTTCCAGAGCGTCGTCATCGACGGCTCCCAGACGGTGCCGGTGGTGGTGGACTTCTGGGCCCCCTGGTGCGGCCCCTGCAAATCCCTGAAGCCCATCCTGGAAAAGCTGGCCGACGAATTCCAGGGCAAGTTCATCCTGGCCAAGGTGAACGCGGACGAAAACCAGGAACTGGCGGCCCAGTTCGGCGTGCGCGGCATCCCGGACGTGAAGGCCGTGCACCAGGGCCGCATCGTGGACGAGTTCTCCGGCGCCCTGCCGGAATCCGCCGTGCGGGAATTCCTCGCCCGCATCATCCCCTCCCCCGCCGACGAGCTGCGGGCCAAGGCGGCGCAACTGCGGGCCGGGGGCGACCTGGCCGGCGCCCTCCAGACCCTGGGGGAGGCCTCCAGGCTGGACCAGAAGAACGAGGATGTGCGCGTCGACGCGGCGGAAATCCTCCTGGACCTGAATGAACTGGACGAAGCCCGGCGCCTGCTGGACAGCCTCTCCGCCGTCAACCAGATGGATGACCGGGTGCAGCGCCTGCGGGCGAGACTGAGCTTTGCCCAGGGCGGCCAGTCCGGCGGCGACGAGGCCGGGCTGCGGGAACGGATCGCCCGCCAGCCCGACGACATGCAGGCCCGCCTGGACCTGGCCAACCTGCTGGTGGCCAACGGCCGCCACGCCGAGGGACTGGATGAGCTGCTGGAGATGGTGCGGCGGGACCGGGCCTGGAACGAGGAAGCGGCACGCAAGCAGATCCTGGCCGTGTTCAGCCTGCTGGGGGCCCACCCCCTGGTCTCGGAGTACCGGCGCAAGCTGGCCAGCGCCCTGAACTGAGCCGGCACCGGGGTGGCGGACAACGTCGTCCCGGCCTAAGCTTGACCGAACGTTCGTATGGGGAGGTCGGGGTGTCCAGTTCGTCCGTGCGTCAAACCAAGCTGCGGGAGTTGGCCGGTTTCGAGGTCACCGGCCGTTTCGAGGACAACCTGTATCGCCTCACCTGCATTGTGGCGGACCTGCTGTCCGCCCGGCGGGTGTCCCTCATGCTGCTGGATACCGGTCCGGGGAAAACCACCCGCCTGCGCCTGGCCGCCCTGTACGGCGAGCTGCCCGAGTTGGCCTGGAAGGAGGAGTCCGCGCCGGGGCAGGGCATCGCCGGAAAGGTGCTGTCCACTGGCCGGTCCCTGCGCGTGGCGCGCATCGAGCGCTCGGCATGGAAGAACGCCGCCCGCCGGCCGGAGGACGGCGGCAGCTTCATGGCCTGTCCCGTCCCCCTGGCCGGCGCGCCGGGAGGGGTGCTCAACATCAGCGGCCCCATCGGCCGCGCCGCCTTCACCCCCTCGGACCTGGCCCAGGCCGAGCTGGCCGCGGTGCTGGTGGGGCGCGCCATCCAGATGGGGCGCCTGGACCGCCTGCTGGACTCCCGCCTGGCCCAGATGGCCTTCACCCTGGAAGGCAGCCAGGACGCCTGTTCCGTGGTGGCCCTGTCCGCCCATGAGCCGGAGCGGGTGGCGGGCATGCTTGCCCGGGCCTTCTACCGGGAACTGCACCATTGCGGCTTTTCCCCCAACCAGATCATCCACGCCGCCGGCGAGATCATCTCGGAACTCACCCGCAGCCTGAACCGTCACAAACGGCGTATCCACCAAGACGCGCCGGAAAACACCCCATGAAAACGAACGCTTCCGCAATGGCGCTGGCCCTGTTTGTGGCACTTCCGTGGGTCGGCGCGTCCCGCGCCGCGGACGTACCCGCCGGGAACGCCCCCTCCACCGCCGCCAGCCCGTCGCCCCAGGTCCAGCGCTGGGCCGACCGCTGCACGGACTTCACCACCAACGGCTGGGCCTTCAAGGCCCCCGCCAATTTCCTGCCCTGGCTGGAGGTGTTCAGCGACCCGGGCATCTGGCTGGAGTTCGCGCAACGGGGCCTGGACCCCCAGACCTATGTCCGCAGCGCCAACAGCCTGCTGGAGCCGGACATGGTGAAGAACTATCTGGAATGGACCGACCCGCTCATTTATGAAAAATGGGCCAAGGCCCTGGCGGAACCCCAGTTCATCACGACGGTGAACGCCACCCTTTTCGACCCGGGAAAATTCATGCGCTGGGTCATGCTGCCCCTGGACCCCAAGCCCTGGCACATCCTGCTCACCGCCCTCCATCCGGAAACCCTGGGCAAGTGGCTGAACGCCCCCCAGGACCCCCGGACCCAGGCCCTGCTGGCCAAGGCCGCCGACCCCAACACCCCGCTGCGGCTGCTGGAGGCCCTGCGGGACCCGGACAATTACCCCGGCATGCTGTTCATGACCCCCGCCTCACTCACGTCCGATAAAGCGGCGCCCCCCGTCACGGGGCGCGATTAACGCCGGCCGAGATAATCCCGGGCCAGTTGCACGTAACCGTCGGCCAGATAGGCGAAGTAATCCAGTTCTTCCGGGGTGAGGCGGCGCACCGCCTTGGCGGGCCGGCCCAGGTACAGCCAGCCGGATTGCAGCACCTGCCCCTCGGTCACCAGGCTGCCGGCCCCCAGCAGCACCCGGGGCTCCAGCACCGCCTTGTCCATCACCAGGGAACCCATGCCCACCAGGCATTCGTCGTGGATGGTGCAGCCGTGGAGGATGACGCCGTGGCCCACGCTGACCTCGCGGCCGATGTTGAGGGGCGCGCCTTCCGGGTCGCCGGCGCGGCGGTGGCTCACATGCAGGATGGAGCCGTCCTGGATGTTGCTGCCCTCGCCGATGCGGATGCTGTTCACGTCCCCCCGCGCCACCACGTTGGGCCACAGGGACACCCGGTCCCCCAGCACCACGTCGCCGATGACCGTGGCCGTGGGGTGGATGAATGCCTCCCGGCCCAGTTGGGGCGTGAAGTCACGAAAAGTTTCTATGGCCACGATTGAAAAAATCCAAGGCTGAAGGGGTGGAAAAAATCGGGAATCGCCGCAAGTATAGAAGCCATTCCCCCCACCGCCCGAAGACCATGAATCCCTTGCTCGACTTCTCCGGCCTGCCCCGTTACGCCGAAATCCGACCCGAACACGTCACCCCCGCCGTGGAGCAGTTGCTGACGGAAAACCGGGCCTTGGTGGAACGTCTGACCGCCGGCGGCACGACACCAACCTGGGCGGCATTCGTGCAGCCCCTGGAAGATGCCAACGAGCGCCTGTCCCGGGCCTGGGGCCAGGTGTCCCACCTGCACTCGGTGCTGGACAGCCCGGAACTGCGGGAGGTGTACAACGCCAACCTGCCCAGGATCACCCAGTACTACGCCGAGCTGGGCCAGCACGAGGGCCTGTTCCGCCAGTACAAGGCCCTGGCCGCCAGCCCCGAGGCCGCCACCCTGAGCGCCGCCCGCAGGAAAATCCTGGACAACGAACTGCGGGACTTCCGCCTGGGGGGCGCGGAGTTGCCGGAAGACAGGAAGCCCCGCTTCATGGAAATCCAGGAGGAACTGGCCAAGCTCTCCGCCAAGTTCGAGGAGAACCTGCTGGACGCCACCAAGGCCTGGTCCAAGCTCATCGGGGACGAGACGGAACTGGACGGCGTGCCGGAGGACGCCAAGGCCATGTTCGCCGAGATGGCCCAGGCCGATGGCAAGACCGGCTGGAAGCTGAACCTCCAGGCCCCCTCCTTCCTGCCCATCATGCAGTTCTGCGCCAACCGGGCCCTGCGGGAGGAGATGTACCGGGCCTATGTCACCCGGGCCTCCGAGTTCGGCCCGGCGGAGCTGGACAACACGCCTCTGATCGCCCGCATCCTGGAGCTGCGCCAGGAAGCCGCGCGCCTCCTGGGCTTCGATACCTATGCCCAGGTTTCCCTGGAGCCCAAGATGGCCGAGACGCCCCAGGAGGTCATGGCCTTCCTGGAAAACCTGGCCACCCGGGCCAAGCCCTATGGCGAGAAGGACATGGCGGAGCTGCGGGCCTTCGCGGCGAAGGAGCTGAACCTGCCCGACCTCCAGGCCTGGGACACGGCCTATGCCAGCGAGCGGCTGCGGGAGGCCCGCTATGCCTACTCGGAAACCGAGGTCAAGCAGTACTTCCAGGAGCCCAGGGTGCTGGCCGGCCTGTTCCGGGTCATCGAGACCCTCTACGGCCTGGAGATTCGCGCCGACCAGGCGCCGGTGTGGCACGAGGACGTGCGGTTCTACGCCATCCATGACAAGCAGGGCCAGCTGGTGGGGCAGTTCTACCTGGACCTCCACGCCCGGGACACCAAGCGGGGCGGTGCCTGGATGGACGACGCCATCACCCGCCGGCGCAAGGAAGCCGGCATTCAAACACCGGTGGCCTACCTCAACTGCAACAACAGCCGGGGCGTGGGCGGCAGGCCGGCCCTGCTCACCCACGACGACGTCATCACCCTGTTCCACGAGTTCGGCCACGGCCTGCACCACCTGCTCACGAAAGTGGAGGACCTGGGGGTGTCCGGCATCAACGGCGTGGAATGGGACGCGGTGGAGCTGCCCAGCCAGTTCATGGAGAACTTCTGCTGGGAGTGGGACGTGGTGCGCCACATGACGGCCCACATCGACACCGGTGCCCAGATGCCCAAGGAACTGTTCGACAAGCTGCTGGCGGCGAAGAACTTCCAGGCCGGCATGCAGACCCTGCGCCAGATCGAGTTCGCCCTGTTCGACATGCACCTGCACCACGACCTGCCCCCGGGCAAGACCGCCCTGGAACTGCTGAACGAGATCCGCGCGAAGGTGGCGGTGGTGATCCCGCCGGACTACAACCGCTTCCCCAACAACTTCTCCCACATCTTCGCCGGCGGCTACGCGGCGGGCTACTACAGCTACAAGTGGGCAGAGGTGCTGTCGGCGGACGCCTACAGCCTGTTCGAGGAGAATGGGGTGCTCAACCCGGACATCGGCCACCGCTTCTGGAGCGAGATACTGGCCCAGGGGGGCGCCCGGCCGGCCATCGAATCCTTCAAGGCGTTCCGGGGCCGGGAACCCACCATTGACGCCCTGCTGCGGCACAACGGCATGATTTGAAACCGATTGCTTGTGCCATGACGGACGCGGCTTCTAGAATCCGGTACATACACTCGGGAGAACCGTGATGATCAGGGCCGTTTCCATGCTGATGTTGTTGGCCGCCGCCGGCGTCGTCCAGGCTGCGGAGGTTTATCGCTGGGTGGACAGCGCCGGTGGCGTCCATTACACCGGCCACCCGCCGCCCCCTTCCGCCAAGCAGGTGAAGTCCCTGTCCGGCAAGGGCAACGTGGTGGAAGTCGACAAGGAGTCCTTCGAGAGCAAGCTGGCCCGGGAGAAAAGCCCGGTCACCCTTTACGCCGGCGATTGCGGCCCGGTTTGTGATGAGGCCAGGGATTTACTCAAGCAGAGGGGCATCGCTTTTACAAGCAAGGACCCCGGCAAAGAACCCGAGTACGCCGTTGAGATCAAGAAACTCACCGGCACCTTGGAAATCCCCGTGCTGGTAGTGGGCAATGCCCATCAAAAGGGTTTTGAAGCATCGTCCTGGGGGCGCATGCTGGATGCCGCCGGCTATCCCAAGACCCCGCTGATTCCGCCCAAGCCCTGACACCGGAGTAACCATGCACCGCCTCGCCGGCTGGCTGGGGCACGGCGGCCACGATGCCGCCGCGGCCCTGGAGAAGATGCTTGCCCCGTGCAGCGTCGCCCGACCCGAACACACCCTGGCCGAGGGGGGGCTGGGCCTGGCCGGCAGCCTCTCCGTGGCCCGGGAAGGCAGCCTGGTGGCCGCCATCTGCGGCCACCCCCACCTGGCCTTGGAGGACGCTTCACCCGCCCAGGCCCTGCTGCGGCTCTGGCGCCAGCACGGCAGGGAGACGCCCCGGTACGTGCATGGCAACTTCAGCCTGGCGATCCTGGATCTTTCCGAACAAAGCGCCTTCCTGGCCCTGGACCGTGTCGGCGCGGAAAAGCTGGCCTTTGCCCCGGGACCGGAGGGCCTGGCCTTTGCCAGCCAGGCGGACATGGTGGCCGCCCACCCGGCGGTGGGCGTGGAACTGGATCCCCAGGGCCTGTTCAATTACATCTACTTTTTCCAGGTGCCCGCCCCCGGCAGCGTGTTCCGGGGCGTGGAGAAGCTGCTGCCGGCCCAGTGGGTGCATTGGCGCAAGGGCCAGCTCAGCAAGGGGTTCTACTGGGCGCTGCAATACCAGGATGAACCCCGGGACGATTTCGAGGCCCAGTCCCGGCGCTTCAACACCCTCCTGCGGGACTGCGTGCAGCGGTCCGTGGGCGGGGATGACGTGGCGGCCTTCCTCTCCGGCGGCACGGACAGTTCCACGGTCTGCGGCATACTCAAGGAGCAGGTGGGCCAGGCCCGCACCTATTCCATCGGCTTCGACGCCGGCGGTTTCGACGAGATGGCATACGCCCGCATCGCCGCGAAGCGCTTCGGCCTGGATGCCCGGGAGTATTACCTGCAACAGGCGGACGTGCTGGAGGCCATCCCTCTCATCGCCCGGCATTACGACGAGCCTTTCGCCAACGAGTCCGCCGTGCCCACCTACTTCTGCGCCAAGCTGGCGGCCGCGGACGGCTTCCGGATCATGCTGGGGGGGGATGGGGGCGACGAGATCTTCGGCGGCAACGAACGCTATGCCAAGCAGAAGGTGTTCGAGGCCTACCACCTGCTGCCCACCCCTTTGCGCAAGGGCCTGATCGAGCCCTTGTCCGGCCTGCCCGGGCTTGCCGCCCTGCCGCCCTTCCGCAAGGTCCAGAGCTACATCCGCCAGGCCAACATCCCCCTGCCGGAGCGCATGGAGTCCTACAACTTCATCTACCGCCAGCCCCTGGGCGAGATGTTTGCGCCGGACTTCCTGGCCCGCATCGACGCGGACCAGCCGGCCGCCTGGCTGAAGGAGGTCTACGACCGCGCGGACAGCGACTCCTTCATCAACCGCATGCTGCACCTGGACCTGAAATTCACCCTGGCGGACAACGACCTGCGCAAGGTGGGGGGCATGACCGAGGCGGCGGGCATCGAGGTGCGCTATCCCCTCCTGGACGACGCCATGATGGACTTCTCCGGCGAGGTGCCGCCCGACTGGAAGGTCAAGGGCCGGTACCTGCGCTGGTTCTTCAAGAAGGCCCTCACCGGCTTCCTGCCGGACGAGATCATCAACAAGAGCAAGCACGGCTTCGGCCTGCCTTTCGGCCTGTGGGCCAAGGACTACGCGCCCCTGCGGGAACGGGTGGAGGCCCGCTTCGAGGCCTTCAAGCAGCGGGGCATCCTGCAGCCCGCCTACGTGGACCATATCCGCCGGGAGCACATGTCCGGCCACGCCACCTATTTCGGGCGCATGGTGTGGCAGATCCTGATCCTGGAGGAGTGGCTGGCCGCCCGGGGCCTGTGACCCCTCAGGGACGCAGCAGGGCGTCCAGGCGGGCCAGGTTGGGCGCCCACGTGTAGTCGGCGGCCACCCGCCGGCGCGCGGCTTCGCCCACGCGCATCGCCTCGGCGGGTTCCTTCAGCAAACGCAGCACCAGATCGGCCTGGGCTGCGGCATTCTCGGCCACCAGCACCTCTTCCCCTGGCCGGGCGGCGATGCCTTCCAGGGCCTGGGGCGTGGCCACCACGGCCTTGGCCATGGCCATGCCCTCCAGCACCTTGTTCTGGATGCCCCGGGCGATGCGCAAGGGCGCCACCACGACATCCGCGTGGGCCAGGTAGGGACGCACGTCCGGCACCCGTCCGGTCACCACCACCCCCTCTCCGGCCAGGCCGAGCACCGCGGCACCGGGGCGGCTGCCTACGATATGGAGGCGGGCCTCCGGGACCTCCCGCCGTACGCGCGGCAACACTTCCCGGGCGAACCAGGCCACCGCGTCCACGTTGGGCCAGTAGTCCATGGCGCCGGTGAACACCAGGGCACGGCAATCCACCTCGAAGGGCCTGTCGAACACATGGCCGGGGGAGAAATACGCCGTGTCCACGCCATTGTTGAAGTACCCCACCTTGCCGGCCGATTCGGGGGCCTGGCGGCGGAAATCCCGGGCCTCGGCCTCGGACACGAACAGACTGGCATCGAAGGCCCGGGCCACGCGCCGTTCCCATTCCAGCAGCTTGCGACCCTCCCGGGCATACAGCCAGGACAGGGGCCAGGGCTTGGTGGGGGCGTACTGGCGCCACTTGTCCGAGTCGATGTCGACGAAGTCCATGACCCGCCTGACCCCATCCCCTCCATGCAGCACGAACTGGGCCATGGCCGAGGAATACACCACCACGGCGCGGACGCCGGCACCCAGCTTGGCCTGTACCCACTGATCCAGATCGGAATCCCGGTAGTAGGGCAGGGTCAGGGGCTGGCCCATGGCCAGCCCGGAAAGGGAACGCAGCTTGCCCCGGCGGGGATGCAGAGGCCGCAGGCACACATCGGCGCACACCTGCCTGAGCACCGCCGCGTGGCCCCAGTCCGCCGGATCGTCGACGAAAGCCCCCAGATGCACGCGCCAGCTTTCCGCCAGGTGGCGCAGCATGTGCCAGGAACGGATCTTGTCCCCCTTGTCGGGAGGGTAGGGAATGCGATGGGCCAGGAAGAGCAGGTCTTCCATCCCTCAGCCCAAATCGCGGACGATGTAGGGCCCCAGGAAATTGGCCACCGGCCGGGGCAACCGCTGCCAGGCCTGGATGAACAGGCGGTATTTCGGATTGTTGGGATTGTTTTCCGGCAATGTCCGCGCCTTGACCAGCTTGTAGCCGTAATGCAGGGGCAGGGGTTCGAAGCCCCAGTTGCGCTTGAAGTCATAGGGCCCGGTGCCCACCTTGCTGCGGCCATAATCGAATACCCGGATGCCCCGCTCGCAGGCGCGCCGCATCAGCTCCCAATACTTGAAATCGTTGGCGGCCAGGCCCCTCGCCGCCTCGGTATCGCCGGCGTAGTAGGGCAGGATCTCGTCGCGGAAATAGAAGGACAGCACGCCGCTGATCAACTCGCCATCGGGCCCGCGCACCAACTGCACTTCGCAATCCGGGCCGAACACCTCCCGCAGGAGCGCGAAGAAGCGCTTGGGCAGCGCCGGCGTGCCGTGCCGATGCACGTTGTCGGCGAACACGCTGAAGAAACCGTCCACGCCGT
>CAZREY010000050.1:0-11473 GCA_964599015.1 uncultured Thiobacillus sp. | reverse complement strand
CCCACCGGGGCCGCGCCGGCATCCATCACGGGACAAAGCTGGGTGGGCCTGCAGTTGCAGGGCCTGACGACGGAACTGGCCCAAAGCCTGGGCATGCCCGCCGGCGCGGGGGGCATCCTGGTGGCCGACGTGGCCCCGGGCAGCCCGGCGGAGCGGGCCGGCCTGCAACCCGGTGACGTCATCCTGGACGTGGATGGCCGCGGCATGGCCCCCCACCAGCTGGCCGACCGGGTGCGCCAGTCCCCGCCCGACACACTGATCCGCATGCGCATCCTGCGGGACGGCGGCAAGATGTTCGTCGTGGTGCGCACGGCGGCCAAACCGTGAACACGTCGCCGTGGCAACGCTGGGGCCTGGCGCTGCTGACGACGTCGGCCCTCTGGACCGGCGCCTTCGCCGTGGTCACCCTGGCCCGTCTGTGGGCCTCGTTGTATGCCGAGCTGGGCGGCGCCCTGCCCGTCCCCGCCCAGCTGGTGATCGACGCCGCGCGCCACCACGTCCCCTGGGGCATCGCCCTGGCGGCCACCGGCCAGATCGGCTATCTGGCCATTTCCCGCAGCCGCGGGCTGCCCATGGCCTGTGCCCTGATCGCCGCCGTCGGTCTCATGGCCGTGGCCCTGGCGGCCGTGGGCCTGGCCCTGCCCGTCTCGAAATGCGGCGTGCTCTGGCCGGCCTGGCCGGGTACGGATTGTTTGCCGTAGGTGAGATTTACACAGGACACCCAACGGCATTGCCCCAGGTCAAACCGCTTGACGGATTCCGTATCGCGGAACATATTGGGCCATGATCCACTCATTCGCATGCCCTGACACCGAACGCCTGTTCCATAGCTTGGCGGTGCCAAGGTTCAGGAACATCGAGCGGATCGCGCGACGGAAGCTGTTGCAACTGCACGCCGCCACAGACTTGGCCAGCCTGAGGATTCCCCCCGAAAACCGGCCGGAAGCCCTGAAGGGCAATCGGCGAGGACAAAACAGCATCCGCGTCAACGACCAATGGCGCATCTGTTTCGAGTGGCGGGAAGACGGCGCCTATGGCGTCGAGATCGTGGACTATCACTAGGAGCCCGACATGGCTGAACTACTTGACGAAATCCATCCAGGCGAAATCCTCCTGGAAGACTTCATGAAACCCCTGAACATCAACGCCCGCAGGCTGGCGAGCGACATCGATGTGTCTCCCAGCCGCATCAGCGAACTGGTCAACGGCCGCCGCCCCATCACCGCCGATACCGCATTGCGCCTGGGCCTGTTCTTCAACATGGAGCCTCGTTTCTGGCTAAACCTGCAAAGCGAATACGACATGCGCATGGCCATGCGTGAACTGAAGGAAAAGATCGAGCCCAGGATTCGGGCTTTTCATCCGGAAACCACATAGCCAGATCCCGTCCGGAGGACATTGAGCAACCCAGGTTTCCGCGACGTGATGCTGCGCGCTATGGCCGGAAACTGGTTGCCCCACAGGAAGCACAGATAACGACGTCACCCCGGCGAAAACCGGGGTCCAGGGCACAGGTTATCTGGATTCCGGCCTTCGCTGGAATGACGTGCTCGTCATTACTCAGCACATACGTGTTCTTTGGGGCCGTCGCGGAGTTCGAGTCTAGGAAGGAATATGCAACCGATGTTCTACGGCAAAGTATTGCTGCGTTGATTGAGGCGAAACTTTGCCACGTACATGTCTTGGCTATGGTCTGTGGACGAAAGTACGCTGTTCTCAGGCTTGGCCAATGGTCCGGGGCAATAGGTGTTCTTGCGATGGTTGTCCTGTTTTTACTTGCACCATAACACCGCCTTCAGACTAAAGGGCAAAGAGGCCAGGCTCAATTTTCCATCGGCAATACAGCTTGCAATTCGGGCACCATCTCTAGCAGGTAATCGATAGATAAGGGATGTCCTACAGCGTCTACCGCATGCAGACCATGAGCGCCACAGATCACCAATGCAAACGCTTCTTTCGTAGCTTGGAGCCAACAGGTCTGCCAGCGCGCTGAAGCAACAATCCGTGAGCGCTCCACAGGGATCAGGGTGATCCCAGCCACGACGACCGGGACTCCCACACGCAACTCATTCATCCTGTGCTCCCCATGCCGGCGCGCAGGGCGCGCAATGTAGCCGGTGCAAGGGCAAAGGCGAGGAGCAGGACTAATACCTGGATCGGTATGACGGAGATGCTGCCCCGCCCCTGGTACTCGAAGACTTCGGCGGCGAAGTCCGGCTGAATGGAAACCCGCATGGCACGAGACGTCGGCAGCATGGCGGCCAGCGACCCCACCACGCCCCAGAGCCGGCCGGTATCCGCCGGGTCGTCCAGGCCCAGACGGGCATCCAGGCTCAGATCACGGATGCGGATGCGACGGAAGAGGTCCCTGGCCAGTTGCAGCAGACGCCCCATGAAGCCCTCGGTCTGGAGCATGGCCAGCATGCGGCTTGGACCTGCGCGTCTGCGCCCTTCCTTCGCCTTTTCTGGTTTCCTAGGTTGTTCAGGCTTGGGCCGTACCTTGGAACCCAGGGGCAGCCGGACTGCGCCGAACAACCAAACCAGGGCGACACTGGATTTCCGCTCTCCCTCCCAACGCCGCAGGTCGAACTTCAGTTCGACGGGAATGGCGAGCAGCGCTACCAGCAGCAACAAGAGGCAGGACAGAGCCCACAACAATCCGCCAAGCAAGGCCAGGCCGCTCAGTCAGTGCCTTCCGCTTTGTCTTTGCGGATGGTCCTGCCGACCACATCCGCCACTTTTTCCAGCACCGAGGTGGCGGCGCCCTTGATGGGTTCCAGGCGTACGCCGTCCTTGTTGATGATGACCACAGCCACCGGCTTGACGCCGCCACCGCCGCCCGTACCTGCACCGGTGCCTTCGCCGGCCTCGCCGGTCTTCATCTTGCCGGTGCCGCCGCCGGCCCCGAAGCCGAAGCCCACGCTGACAAGGGGAATGACCGTGTTCCCCTCAAAGGTGATGGGTTCGCCCACCACCGCCTTGGTGCTCAACATGCGCTCCACCTCGGCCATGGCGGTCTTCAGCAGTTTTTCAACGTCTTCCATGAGGTACTCCCGGTTGGTTTCAGGCTTGTCCCTTGAAACTATAGTCCGGCATGCCTGGCGGTCGAGACGACTGGACATCGTCCCTCTCCCGCGCTGCCACGCACCCCTCCCCCGCTTGCGGGGGAGGGGCTGGGGGAAGGGATAGCCTCACCAAGATCAGCCTGCCCCTTGTATCACCCCGCCCCCAAGGCAGTTCTCCCCTTCGTACATCACCACCGACTGGCCCGGCGTCACCGCCCACTGGTCCTCGTCGAAGCGCAGCACCAGGCGGTTGTCCTCGATAGCCTCCACCGTGCAGGCCGCGTCCTGCTGGCGGTAGCGGGTCTTGGCGGTATAGCGGCCGCCGGCCTTGGGAGGAGCCACCACCCAGCTCAGGTCCGCCGCCTCCAGGGTTGGCGACAGCAGCAGCGGGTGCTCGTGGCCCTGGACGACGATGAGCTGGTTCTTGTCCAGGTCCTTGCCCGCCACGAACCAGGGCACGCCCTCCTCCGCCCCCTTCACACCGCCGATGCCCAGGCCCTGGCGCTGGCCCAGGGTGTAGTACATGAGGCCCTGGTGGCGGCCCACGACGCGGCCTTCGGGGGTGATCATCTCGCCGGGCTGGATGGGCATGTAGCGTTGCAGGAATTCCCGGAAGGGCCGCTCGCCGATGAAGCAGATGCCGGTGCTGTCCTTCTTCTCCGCCACCGGCAGGCCCGCCTCCCGGGCCAGTTCCCGCACCCGGGGCTTGGGCAGGTGGCCGATGGGGAACAGGGCGTGCTCGATCTGGCGCTGGTTGAGGCGGTATAGGAAGTAGCTCTGGTCCTTGTTGGGGTCCACGCCCTTGAGCAGGCGGCGAGTGGGGTATTCCCCTTCCAGGCGGGCATAGTGGCCCGTGGCGATGTGGTCAGCGCCCAAGGTGAGGGCGTGGTCCAGGAAGGCCTTGAACTTGATCTCGGCGTTGCACAGCACGTCCGGGTTGGGGGTGCGGCCGGCCTGGTATTCCTGCAGGAAGTAGGCGAACACCCGGTCCTGGTATTCCCTGCTGAAGTTGACCAGTTGCACTTCGATGCCCAGCACCTGGGCGACGGCCTGCACGTCCTTGTAGTCCTGGGCGATGGGGCAGTCTTCCTCCAGGTCGTCCGCCTCCCAGTTCTTCATGAACACGCCCACCACCTCGTGGCCCTGCTGCTTGAGCAGCCAGGCGGTGACGGCGGAATCGACCCCGCCGGAGAGTCCTACGACGATGCGGCTCACAGGCCCCCTCCTATTGGAGGAAAGGCAGATGGAGGGAGACCGACACGAATTGCCGGCGATGCAGTGTGCATGCGCCTCTCCCTCTCCCCTACCCTCCCCCCGAGGGGGAGGGAGCAGAACTGTCCTCGAAATCGATGAGCATTTCCAAGGGATACTCGCGGCCGGCCAGGTAATCCTCCAGGCATTTGGCCAGCAGGGGGCTGCGGTGGCGGTGGGCGTTGGCCCGGATTTCCTCGGGCGTCATCCACACGGCCCGCAGGATGCCTTCGTCCAGGGGCGCCGTGGGGTCGAAGCCCAGGACCGTGCCGGTGAAGGCGAAGCGCATGTAGGTGTGCCCCTTGTCGGGATGGCGCCAGCGGTACACACCCAGCAGGGCCGTGGGCTCGAAGTGGTGGGCCGTTTCCTCGAACACCTCCCGGCGCACGGCGTCCAGCAGGGATTCGCCGTCCTCCAGGTGGCCGGCGGGCTGGTTGAAGCGCAGGCCCTCGGCGGTGTGTTCCTCCACCAGCAGGAACCTGCCGTCCTCCTCGATGACGGCGGCCACCACCACGTGGGGCTTCCAGACTGTTTCACTCATACCGGCTTGCCCCAGAGGTCGTAGTCGTCGGAGCGGGTGATCCTCACCTTCACGAAGTCGCCGGGTTGCAGTCCCCTGCCCTGGGCGATGTGCACCACGCCGTCGATCTCCGGGGCATCGGCGTAGGAACGGGCGATGGCGCGGCCTCCCCCCACCTCGTCCACCAGCACTGTGGTCTCCTTGCCGATGCGGGCCTTGAGCCGGGCGGCGCTGATGTCCGCCTGCACGTCCATGAAGCGGGCCAGGCGGTCTTGCTGGATGTCCTCGTCCACGTGGTCCGGCAGCGCGTTGGCCTGGGCACCCTCCACGGGGGAATAGGCGAAGGCCCCCACCCGGTCCAGCTGGGCGGCTTCCAGGAAGTCCAGGAGCTCGTCGAAGTCCGCCTCCGTCTCGCCGGGAAAACCCACGATGAAGGTGCTGCGGATGGCCAGGTCCGGGCAGATTTCCCGCCATTTCTCGATGCGGCGCAGCACGTTCTCGGCATGGGCCGGGCGCTTCATGGCCTTGAGGATGCGGTGGCTGGCGTGCTGGAAAGGCACGTCCAGGTAAGGCAGCACCTTGCCCCCTGAAGGGGATGAACCTTCGGCCATGAGGGGGATGACGTCATCCACGCTGGGATACGGGTAGACGTAGTGCAGGCGCACCCAGATGCCCAGCTTGGCCAGTTCCTCCACCAGCTCGTGCATGCGGGTCTTCACCGGGCGGCCGTTGTAAAACCCCGTGCGGTACTTCAGATCCACGCCATAGGCGCTGGTGTCCTGGGAGATGACCAGGATTTCCTTCACACCGGCCTTCACCAAGGCCTCGGCCTCCTTGAGCACGTCGCCGATGGGCCGGGACACCAGGTCGCCCCGCAGGCTGGGGATGATGCAGAAGGTGCAGCGGTGGTTGCAGCCCTCGGAAATCTTGAGATAGGCATAGTGCCGGGGCGTGAGCTTGAGGCCGCCGGGAGGGATCAGGTCACTGTAGGGATCATGGGGCTTGGGCAGGTGATCATGCACCGCGCTCATCACCGCCTCGGTGGCATGGGGGCCGGTGACCGCCAACACGCTGGGGTGGGCGTCCTTCACCACGGACTCCCGGGCCCCCAGGCAGCCGGTGACGATGACCTTGCCGTTCTCCCGCAGGGCCTCGCCGATGGCGTCCAGGCTCTCGTCCACGGCGGCGTCGATGAAGCCGCAGGTGTTCACCAGCACCAGGTCCGCGTCCTGGTAGGTGGGCACGATGAGGTAACCCTCGGCCCGGAGCTGGGTGAGGATGCGTTCGGAGTCGTAGGCGTTCTTGGGGCAACCCAGGGAAACAAAGCCGACTTTTGGAAGCGTGTTCATGCAGGCAGCCTGTAATGGTCCTGGGTGAAGAGGTCGATGCCGCAGTGCAGGTCCTGGATCCAGTCCAGGAAGGCGCCGATGGCCTCGGGGCCCTTGAACCAGCGGCCGTGCTGGGGCACCAGCATGTCCACCTCCATGGCGCGCACCATGTTGGCCCAGAAGCGGCAGGCCTTGTTGGACACCATGTAGCGGCGATGGAAGGCTTCCATCTTGGTCAGGTGGGCCAGGAACTGGGCCTTGGTGGTGATGGGCTCCACGATGGCGTCGTGGTGCACCAGGGAGGCCCCCATGTCGCCGGAGAACAGGATCTTCGACCTGGTGTCGTAGAACTGGAAATTGCCCTCGGCGTGAAGGAAGTGGGCGGGCACGGCGATGATCTTCGTGTCCCGCATGGGGATCACCATGCCCGGGTCGGGAATGCCCAGGATGCGGCCCTCGGTGCGGCTGACGCTGCAGAAGTGGGGGATGAAGCGCTCCCACAGGGCCGAGACGAACACCGTGCACTGTGTGGCGGAGAGCCACTTGTTCAGGGAAGCGATGATGTCCGGGTCCTGGTGGGAGGCGAAGATGTACTTCAGGTCCTTGAAGGGGAAGTACTTCTGCATGGCCATGATGAGGGCGTTGTAGGTCATGTTGCCCGCCGGGTCGATCAGGGCCCCTTCCCCGTCCGAGACGATGAGGAACTGGTTGGCCTGGACGGCGGCGCCGCCGCTGTCGTCCACCAGATCGTTGAACATGAGGCAGACGTGCCTGCCGTCGTTGTAAAGTTCAATGGCCATAACGACCTCCTCCCGATTCTTCCATCATGTACATCATCGCCATCGGCTACGCCTACGTGATCTTCATGATGACCCTAGTGGTCATCATGGGGGGCGACTGGCTGAAGGGCGTGGCCATGGCCCTCTTCCTGGGCGTGCTGCCCCTGTGGGTGTTCGTGAAGGCCATGCCCCGCCGTCGACGCCATGTAACTTTCCGCCAGCGTGCCCGCGCCCCAGACGGTGAGCACCCCCAGGCCGATGAGTAGCACCTGCTGGGCGGTGTGGGCCAGTTCCACCCGCTTGTGCAGGCCGGGGATCAGGTCCGCCACCGCCACGTAGATCATGCCCGAGGCGGCGATGGCCAGCATGTAGGGCAGGAAGGCCCGCATGTCCGCCAGCAGGAAATAGCCGATCACCGCCCCCGCCAGCATGGCCGCGCTGGACAACAGGTTCAGCAGCAGGGCCCGGGTCTTGCTGTAGCCGGAGTGGAGCAGGATGAGAAAGTCCCCCAGTTCCTGGGGCACCTCATGGGCGGCGATGGCGAAGGCCGTCACCACCCCCAGCTTCATGTCCACCAGGAAGGCGGCGGCGATCATCACCCCGTCCACGAAGTTGTGCACCGTGTCGCCCACGGTGATCATCATGCCGGAGCGGCCGTGGTCATGGCCGTGGCCGTGGGTAGGCGTGCCGTGGGCCTCGCAGTGCTCCGTGTGGCAATGGCGCCAGAGCACCAGCTTCTCCAGGATGAAGAAGCCCAGGATGCCCGCCAGCACCACGCCGCCCATGGTCTGGAAGTTGCCGGCGTGCTCCACGGCATGGGGCAGGATTTCCAGGAATACCGCCCCCAGCAGGGCGCCGATGGCGTAGCTCACCATCACCGGCACCCACTCCGGCCGCAGCTTCATGGCCACGCTGGCCAGCAGCACGGAAAGCAGGCCGCCGGCGGCGCTGGCAAGGAGGATGATGGCGAGCAGGCTCATGGGGGTTTCCGGGAAACGGGACGGAGAAAGGGGTGGGATTCTACTGCTTCAGCCAGATCAGGCTGGCCATGCGCCCCGTGGCCTGGTCCCGGCGATAGGAGAAAAAGCGTTCCCGGCCCTTGAAGGTGCACAGACCGCCGCCGTACACCTGTTCCACTCCCACGGCCGCCAGGCGTATGCGGGCCAGGGCCTGGATGTCCGCCATCCATTTCCTGGGCGCTTCGTCCAGGGTGCCCGGCAGGGCCGGACGGAAGGCCACGCCCGCCAGGGCATGCCGGCTGACGAAGGACTCCCGCACCTCTTCCCCCACCTCGAAGGCGTCGGGGCCGATGGCCGCCCCCAGCCAGGCCAGGATGCGGTCCGGCGCCACGCCCATGGCCTTCACCGTTTCTTCCAGCACCCCGCCCGCCAGGCCCCGCCAGCCCGCGTGGGCAGCCGCCACCACGGTGCCGGCCTTGTCGCAGAACAGCACCGGCAGGCAGTCGGCGGTCTGCACCACGCACACCTGGCCCGGCTGGAAGGCCACGCTGGCGTCGGCGTCGGGCACGCCCGCGGCGGGAAAGCGGGCCACCCCCGCGCCGTGGACCTGGTTGAGCCACAGGGGTTCAGCAGGCAGGTCCTGGCGCAGCAGGCGGCGGTTCTCCGCCACGGCGGCCGGGTCGTCCCCCACGTGGGTGGCGGTGTTGAAGCTGTCATAGGGCGGGCGGCTGACGCCGCCGGCCCGGCTGGTCATGAAGGCGCCCACATTGGCCGGCGCGGGCCACTCGGGGGATATCCAGTCAGGATGCATGGTCGTTCCTCAGGGATGCCAGCAACTCACGAAAATCGGCGGGGGGCGGCGCCTCCCACTCCAGGGCCGCCCCGGTGCGGGGATGGGCCAGGCCCAGGCGCACCGCATGGAGGGCCTGTCGGTGAAAGGCGGGCAGCATAGCCCTGCCCCTGCCGCCATAGACCGGGTCCCCCACCAGGGGATGGCCGATATGGGCCAGGTGCACCCGGATCTGGTGGGTGCGGCCCGTGGCCAGGCGGCATTCAACCCAGGCGCAGCCGTCGTACTGCTCCAGCACGGTCCAATGGGTCAGGGCCGGCTTGCCGGCGGTGCTGTCCCCGGCCAGCACCGCCATCCTGGTGCGCTGGGTGGGGTGTCGGCCGATGGGGGCCTCCACGTCCCCGGACAGACGTTCGAACACGCCCCGGGCCACGGCCCAGTAGACCCGCTTCACCGTGCGGGCCTGGAGGTCCCGCACCAGCTGGGTCTGGGCCTCCAGGGTCTTGGCCACCACCATGAGGCCGGAAGTGTCCTTGTCCAGGCGGTGCACGATGCCCGCCCGGGGCAGGCCCGCCGCCTGGGGGGTGTGGTGCAGCAGGGCATTGAGCAGGGTGCCCTCCCAGTTGCCGGCGCCCGGATGGGTCACCAGGCCCGGGGGCTTGTTGATGACCAGGATGTCCTCATCCTCGTAGACGATGTCCAGGTCCATGGCCTCGGCCCGGTGGCTGGTTTCCTCCGGCAGGGGTTCCGGCTCCACCGCCACGGACTCGCCGCCCCAGACCTTCTGTTTGCGGCTGGCGGCCCCGTCGTTCACCCGCACCCGGCCGGCGTCGATCCAGGCGGTCAGGCGGCTGCGGGAAAACTCCGGCAGCAACTCCGCCAGGCTCTGGTCCAGGCGGCGGCCGGCGTGTTCCGGGGGGATGGTCAGGTGGCGAGGTTCGGACATGAGGCCGCGGGTATAATCCGCCGGTCTTTTTGGGGATGAAAATGCTGCGAATTCTAGCTTTCCTGATGCTTCTCGGTTTTTTGTCGGGATGCGGCCTGCTGCCGGAACAGATCGACGAGACCAAGAGCTGGTCCGCCTCCAAGCTCTACTACACCGCCAAGGAGGCCCTGAACGAAGGCGATTACCAGAAAGCGGTGCAGTACTACGAGAAGCTGGAAGCCCGCTATCCCTACGGCGCCTATGCCCAGCAGGCCCAGCTGGAAGTGGCCTATGCCTACTACCGGGACAATGAACCCCTATCCGCCGTGGCCGCCTGCGAACGCTTCATCAAGCTCCATCCCCAGCACCCCAACGTGGATTACGCCTATTACCTGAAGGGCCTGGCGAACTTCGTGGAGGACCAGGGACTGCTGGCTCAATTCAGCGACCAGGACATGAGCGAGCGGGACCCCAAGGCTGCCCGGGAAGCCTTCGACGCCTTCAAGGAACTGGCCCGGCGTTTCCCCGAGAGCAAGTACACCCCGGACGCCGTGGCGCGCATGAAGTACCTGGTGAACGCCCTGGCCGCCCACGAGGTCCACGTGGGCCGCTATTACTACAAGCGGGGCGCCTACGTGGCCGCCGCCAACCGGGGCAAGTACGTGCTGGAGCACTACCAGCAGTCCCCCGCCCTGGAAGAGGCCCTGGTGATCATGGCCCGCAGCTACGAGCGGATGGGTCTGAACGACCTGCACGGCGACACCCTGCGGGTGATCAGGAAGAACTTTCCCGACAGCCCCTTCCTCACGGGCAAGGACCTGAAGAAGGACCGCCCCTGGTGGCGGTTCTGGGAGATCCAGAGCCGGGACTGAGGGTGGTATCCCATGCCCTGACCGCCGCGCCGGACAGCTCGACCGCCTGGCTGGAAGTCCTGGCGGGCCAGTTCCCGGAAGACAAGTGGGAACTGCTCAACCAGGCGGTGGCCTGGCTGGAGGTGCACGGTGCCGATGCCACGGCGGATACCGGCGCGCCCCTGGTGGACCATGCCCTGGGCACCGCCGCCATCCTGGCGGGCATGCAGTTCGACGCCGAGACCCTGGCGGCCGCCCTGATCTGCGGGCTGCCGGAAAAGGCCATCAAGCGGGAAACCCTCACCCATCGCTTTGGTCCCCACCTGGCCGCCCTGGTGGAAAGCGCCACCAAGCTGGCCCGCATGGACCACCTGTTCACGGAACTGAGCGCCGAAGGCGGCCAGAGCGAGGCCCTGCGGCAGATGCTGCTGGCCATGACGGACGATATCCGCGTGGTGTTCATCAAGCTGGCGGAACGCACCCAGGCCCTGCGGGAACTGGCTTCCCGCGACGAGACCCTGCGCCGCAAGACGGCCGGCGACGTGCGGGAGCTCTATGCGCCCCTGGCCAACCGCCTGGGGGCCTGGCAGCTCAAGTGGGAACTGGAGGACCTGTCCTGCCGCTACCTGGAGCCGGAGACCTACCGGCAGATCGCCAAGCTGCTGGATGAGCGCCGCCTGGACCGGGAGTGGTACATAGACCACGTGGTGAAGCTGCTGGGAGAGGCCCTGGCCGCCGACGGCCTGAGCGGCTATTCCATCACCGGCCGCCCCAAGCACATCTCCAGCATCCTGGCCAAGATGCGCAAGAAACACCTGTCCTTCGACGAGGTGTACGACGTGCGCGCCGTGCGCGTCCTGGTCAATGACGTGAAGGACTGCTTCCATGCCCTGGGCCTGGTGCACAGCCTGTGGCAGCCCATCCCCGGCCAGTTCGACGACTACATCTCCCGCCCCAAGGGCAACGGCTACAAGTCCCTGCACACCGCCGTGGTGGGACCCGAGA
>CAZREY010000049.1:8372-11532 GCA_964599015.1 uncultured Thiobacillus sp. | reverse complement strand
AACAGCTTGAATTCGTCGGCGCAGCGCACGTCGTAGCCGTAGCTGGAGGTGCCGTAGGAGACGATCTTGTGGCCGTTGACGTTCTTGATCTGGCCCGGCTCGAAGGGCTCGATCATGCCGTGTTCCGCCGCCATGCGACGGATCCACTTGTCGGATTTGATGCTCATGATGGGCGGAAGAGGGTGAATGGAATGAAAAAGGCGTGCGGGATGATACCGCACGCCTTCCCGGTCCCGCTCGCCGATCAGTTGTTCTGGATGACGATGCTGGGGAACTTGGAGCTGTGGTCCACGGCCAGGTCACCCACCTTCACCGCCACGCGGCGGGCGATGGCACGGTAGATCTCGGCGATGCGGCTGTTGGGATCGGCCACCACGGAGGGCTTGCCGGTGTCGGCGTCCTCGCGGATGTGGATGTCCAGGGGCAGGCCGCCCAGGAATTCCACGCCGTAGTCCTTGCACATCTGCTGGCCGCCGCCCTCGCCGAAGATGCGCTCCTCATGCCCGCACTTGGAGCAGATGTGCAGGCTCATGTTCTCCACCACGCCCAGGATGGGCACGCCCACCTTCTCGAACATCTTCAGGCCCTTGCGGGCGTCGATCAGGGCGATGTCCTGGGGGGTGGTGACAATGACCGCGCCGGTGACGGGCACCCGCTGGGCCAGGGTCAGCTGGATGTCGCCGGTGCCGGGGGGCAGGTCCACCACCAGGTAGTCCAGATCCCGCCACTTGGTGTTGTTCAGCAGCTGCTCCAGGGCCTGGGTCACCATGGGGCCGCGCCACACCATGGGCGTCTCCACGTCGATGAGGAAGCCGATGGACATGGCCTGGAGGCCGTGACCCATCATGGGCTCCAGATTCTGGCCGTCGGCGGATTCGGGCCGGCCGTGGATGCCCAGCATGGTGGGCTGGGAGGGGCCGTAGATGTCGGCGTCCAGCATGCCCACCTTGGCGCCCTCGGCGGCCAGGGCCAGGGCCAGGTTCACGGCGGTGGTGCTTTTACCCACGCCGCCCTTGCCGGAAGCCACGGCGATGATGTTCTTCACGCCGGGGATCAGCTTCACCCCCTTCTGCACGCTGTGGGCCACCACCTTCCAGGTCACGTTGGCGGTGGCGGCGGCGCCCGTGGCGGCCTTGATCTTGTCCTCCACCATGGCCTTGATCTCGCCGGCCACCATCTGGGCCGGATAGGGCAGGACCACGTCCAGGGTGACCTTGTCCCCCTCCACCTTGATGTTCTTCACGGACTTGGTGGCCATGAAGTCCTTCTGGGTATTGGGATCGATGAGTGATTTCAGGGCGTCTTGCACCTGTTGCTCGGATACGGACATGGCTTTACCTCTGGGTAATGGAAAAAACGGGGGCGAATGGGGCAAACGGGGGACAAGTGAAGGCGCGTCCGGCGATTTCAAGCCCAATCCGCAATAACTTGAGTATTTTACTCAAACATTGTCGGCTTGCCGCCTACCCATACGGGTAGGGCGGGCATCACTCGCATACGTCCAGGCGGCCATCCTTCCAGCACAGCTTGCGGGATTTCTTGGTGGTCTTGCGGACAGTGGCCGTGGCCTTGCCGGTGGGCTTGGCCGCTGGCTTCTTCGCGGTATTGGCCTTGGGGGGGTCAACGGCCTTCACGGCAGCGGCCTCCGGTTTGGCGATGGGCTTGGCCACCGGCTCAGGCGAGGGAGCGGCCACCTGCCGGGGTTCGGGTTCCGTTTGAAGGACAGGCGCCGTGGCGGGCACGGGTTCGGCCACCCGCTCCGCCGGGGCCGGCTCGGGCATCCCGATGGCCGTCCCGGCCGCCGCGGCAGCCGGGCCATCCGGGGGGGCCGACGTGGCCACGGCCGGCTCAGGCACCGGGGCCGCCTTCTCCGGCTGGGCCGGGGCGGGCATGGTCACCGGCCGGGGTTCCGTCTTGGCCTCGATCCCGGTTTCCGCCGGCGTGGTACGGGCTTCCGGGATGGGCAGGGTCCCGGGCACCGGTGCATACCAGAACCAGAAGGGCATGGGGAAGGGCACGCTCTGGGGCAGCAGGAAGCGGGGCGGCACCGGCTGGCTCGGCGCGGGCACCACCCAGAAAGGCACATAGGGCGGCACCGGCGGCACGGCGGCGGGCCACGGCGGCTGCTGGGCCAGGGCCTGGCCCGCCAGTACTGTGCCTAGCAGCGACGAGAGCAACTTATTCATCACATTCAACCCCCCTGGTTGGGATGATGGGCCACCAGCTTCAGCTCCGGCACATGGGCCCGCAAGGCGCCCACCACCCGGAACATCAAGCCGGGACGACATGGCAGGGACACCCATAACACCCTCAGATTCACATTAAAGTCGGCGAAGGCCACATCGTCGCCGAAGCGGGCCAACACACCCCGGATAACCCGGGCCACCACAACCAGCTCCCGGCCGGATCGGCCTTTCAGCCCCGGGGCCATCATCATGAAGTCCGCGTAGGCCTGCCCCGCCCCGTCCCGCTTGGGCACCACCTTCCACAAGGGTTCCCCGCCCCCCCACCGGCCGGGGTCGCCGGGCTGGCTGGGGGAGCGGGGAACCAGGGCCATGGTGAAACCCGTCAGCGTTCCAGCACCACGCCCAATTCCGCGAAAGTGCTGGCCACGCCCACCACATCCACCTGGGTGCCCAGCTGGCGGTTGATCTGGGAGATGGAGAACATGCCCCGCAGTATCTGGCCCCGGTCCAGGGTGCGCTCCACCACCAGGGCATGCTGGCGGCCATGGGCCTTCAGGGTGGCGACCACGTCCCCCACCCGGGCGCTTTGCAGATGCTCCATGCACAGCACCTCCAGACGCTCCCGTGGAGTCATGATGTCCTTCACCATGACGTCGGAATGGCGGATGCCCTGGGTCTGCACAACCTGCATGGGCTTCTCGCCGGTCAGGTCGGTGGAGGTGATGAGACCCAGGATGTGGTTCTGGTCGTCCACCACCAGGAGCATGCGCACGCCCCGGTGGATCATCTTTTCCCGCGCCGCCTCGATGGTTTCCAGGGGAAAGATGGTGTAGGCGGTGACCACCTTGAAGTCCGTCATCACGGCGGACATGGGGTCATCCATGGAAACCCGCTCCGGCAGGGCCTGCCGGGGCTTGTGGAAGGTCGCCCCCTTCTGCAGGCCAGCGCTTTCAGCCCATATCTTGCCGCCATGA
>CAZREY010000049.1:0-8362 GCA_964599015.1 uncultured Thiobacillus sp. | reverse complement strand
CTTCTGCAGGGGGGCGGTGGGAATGACGCTGTAATTTCTGCTCATGGTTGCCGATGCAATCGTCCGTTGAAATTCAACCCCGGCCGGAGCCCTGGGCGCGCACGGCCATCAGATAGGGATGGCGGGCCCGGCCGTCATAGCCCCCATCCTGGCCCAGGAAGCGTTCCAGTTCACCCAGGGCGGAGCGGTAGACTTCCCGCTTGAATTCCACCACGGCCTCGACGGGCTCCCAGTAGTCGCTCCAGCGCCAGGCATCGAACTCGGGGTGCCCGCTGGCCCGCAGGCTCACGTCGCAGTCCCGGCCCACCAGGCGCAGCAGGAACCATATCTGCTTCTGGCCCCGGTAATGGCTGCGCCATTCCCGCCGCACCCAGTTCTCTGGCACGTTGTAGCGCAGCCAGTTGCGGGTGCGGCCCAGGATGCGCACATGCTCGCGCCCCAGACCCACTTCTTCCATCAGTTCCCGGTACATGGCCTCTTCCGGGGATTCCCCATGCTTGATGCCGCCCTGGGGAAACTGCCACGCGTCCTGGCGTACGCGCTTGCCCCAGAAGACCTGGTTGCGGGTGTTGCACAGGACAATGCCCACGTTCGGCCGGTAACCGTCTCGATCGATCATGGCCGCCTCGATTAAATAGTCAACTGGGAGTGATTTTCCCACCCTCGCCAGAGGATGGAAAGCCAGCACGTGGTGGAGCCGGCCTCAGATCAGCAGGGCATCCCCCGAGGATGGATTCCAATTGCGCAGCCGGAACAGGAAATCCTCCATTTCCAGCCCCAGGGCGGCGCTCAGCTGCTGGGCCTGGCGGGTGAGCACGGCCAGGGACATGTCCGGCAGCGGGGGCCGGAAGGCGAAGACGATGATGTTGCCCTTGCGCTCGGAGGGCAGGCGCAGGAGGCGGTCGCCGAACACCTTGCCCAGGCGCTCGAAATAGACCGGGAAGGATTTGTCCGAGCCCCACAGGTTGAACACCGCCACCCCCCCCGGCCGCAGCATGGCCTCGCAGGCCAGGTAGAAGGCCTCGCTGGCCAGGTCCTCCACGATGCGCAGGGCGTCGTAGCCGTCCACCAGCAACACGTCCCGGCTGGCCGGATGGGCATGCACGAAGGCGGCGCCATCCTCCACCCGCACCGACAGGCGCTCGTCGTCCGGAGGGAGGAGGAAAAAGGCACGGGCCGCCTCCACCACCTCCGGGTTCACCTCCAGGGCCGTGAGCCGGGTATCCGGCAGGTGGCGGTGGATGAACTTGGCCAGGGAACCGCCCCCCAGGCCGATGAGGGCCATGTCCCGGGGCGCGGATCGGAACAGCAGGAAGGCCATCATGGCCCGGGTGTACTCCAGCTCCAGGGCCCAGGGGTCGCGAATGCGCATGGCGCTCTGCACCGCCGGCCCGCCCAGGTGGAGGAAGCGCACCCCCTGCTTCTCGCTGATCTGCACCTGGGCGTGGGTGGCACGCCGTTCCCGGCGGCGGGAGAACAAGCTCATGCCTCCCGCTCCGCCAGCCAGGCATCGAACGCATCCGCCTCCACGGGGCGGATCAGGTAATAGCCCTGGGCCGCGTCGCAACCGTAGGCCACCAGGCGCTGCCACTGCTCGGCGGACTCCACCCCTTCGGCCACCACGGAAAGCCCCAGGGTGTGGGCCAGGTCGATGGTGGATTTGACAATGGCCGCCTCCTGGCCCGAATCCAGCATGCGCGAGACGAAGGCCTTGTCGATCTTCAGTTCATGGACCGGCAGGCGGGAAAGCTGGGCCAGGCTGGAATAGCCCGCGCCGAAATCGTCGATGGACAGCCTGACCCCCAGGGCGGCGATGGCGTTGACCACCCCCACGGCGGTCTCCGGGTCGTCCATCAGGGCACTCTCGGTGATCTCCGCCACCAGGGCCGAGGGCGGCAGATCGTGGCGCGCCAGGGCGTTGGCGATCTGCTCCACCACCTCGTGGTCCTCCAGGTTGCGCGCCGACAGGTTCACGCACACGGCCATCTCCCGGCCCGATGCCCGCCACCGGGCCGCCTGGGCGGCGGCGGTATCGATGACCCAGCGGGTCAGGGGCCGGATCAGGGTGGACTGCTCGGTGGTGGGGATGAAATCGTCCGGGAACACCTGTTCATGCACCGGATGCCGCCAACGGATCAGCAGTTCGCAGGCCACCACGCGGCCATCCGCCAGGCGCGCCTGGGGCTGGTAGCAGGCCAGGAGCTGGCCGGACTCGATGCCCCCCCGCAGGTCGTTGAGCAGGGCCAGCCGGCGGGCGCCGTCGACGTCGAACTCCGGGCGCCAGGCCACGTGGGTCCCCACGGTGCGGATGCCGTGGCGCATGGCCTGTTCCGCCCGGCGCAGCAGCACCTCCGCTTCCGTGCCGTCCTCCGGAGACAGGGCGCTGCCCAGATGCAGGCCCAGGTCGTAGAGCTGGCCCTGCCATTCCACGGGCACGTCCAGCACGGCGCGCACCCGCACCTCCCAGTCGTCCCGGGTGAGCCCCCCCGCCAGGGGGCAGAAGAACGCGAAGCGCTCGGCGCCCAGGCTGGCCACCTGCCAGTCGTCGCGTCCCTGGATGCGCTGGGCCACGGCCTGCGCCAAGCCATCCGCCACCCCCTGGCCCAGGCTTACGCTGATCACCCGCAGGCGCGCCAGGCAGGCCACCAGCATCACCCCCGGCCGGCGCTTGCCTTCGTTGACGTGGGTGACGAAGCTGGTCCGGTTGGGCAGGCCGGTCAGGGCGTCATGGTAGGCCAGGTAGGCGATCTGGCGCTCCCGGGCGGACAACTCGCCGGCCATGCGGTTGAAGCCCTCCGCCAGGGCGCCCAGCTCATCCCTGTTCTTGAGGGTGACGCGGGTGTCGTAATGCCCGCGTCCCACCCGGCGCAGGGCCGCCGCCAGGTCCTGGATGGGCAGGGTCAGGCGCTTGGCCAGGAAGGACGCGCCGGAAAGGAATGCCAGCAGGGCCAGGGCGGAAATCAGCAGCAAATCGGCCCGCAAGAGCTTGTAGGGCGCCAGCGCCTCGTCCGTGGACAGGGTCAGGGCCGCCACGTAATCCAGGGCCGACGCGGACTCCAGCTTCACGAAATGGGCCCAGTACTCATCCCCCCCCACCTGGACGCGGCGCATGCGGTAATCGTCACCCCGGAACCCGGACAGCCAGGCCACGGCATCCTGGCGCATGGACCCCTCCAGGGAACTGGCCAGGATGTGGGCGCCCGCGTCCCCCACGCTCAGGAAGTTCACCGCCGCCCCGGTGAGGTCGCGGAATTCCCGCGCGGTGCCGTCGTTCACGGGGTAACCCAGGGCCAGCCAGGCCACCCGCCTGGGGGCCATGACCGGGACCAGCACCACCTGGTAGGCCAGGCCCTCGATGCGCACGTAGCCGGCGCTGCCACCATTTTCCTCCGCCGCCTGGATCATGCGCGGACAGGGAAAAAGGCTGCCGAAGGTGCCCGGAAAGCGGGTGTTGACCAGCACGCGGCCATCCACGGAAACCAGCATGGCCATATCCGCCTGCAAGCGCTTGGCCTGGGTGGCCAGGGCCGACTCCATGTCGTTCAGGTCGGCGTCGTGCAGGGCCTGGCGGAAGGCGGCATTCCCCGCCAGCGCTTCCGCGCCCTGGCGCAGGAAGACCGTGCGCTGGGCCTGCAAGCGGGTGAAGACCCGGCTGGCCATGTCGAACTCGGCCTCCACCTGGGCCCGGGCATTGGCCAGGCCGGCGCGGTACGCCGCGAAGAGCACCGCCCCCAGCACCACGGCCAGGAGCAGCAGGAACACCACCATCACGCGGGTGCGGATATGCCTGAACGGGGGCATGGCTGGGTCTCGGATCGATCGAAATTCGGTAAAGGGCGCGGGCACCGCCTGCGGCGGATTCGTGCCCACGCCTCGCGGCAGCACGTATTATTCACCGAAACAACAAACACACCCCGGGAAAAGCCATGCAGGAAGCCCCCTTGCGCCCCCCGCCGTTGCCCAGCCACATCGTGCCCGTCCTGGCCGGGGGCGGCACCCGCCTGCCCGCCCACGTGGGCGTCCTGGCCGCCCTCGATGACATGGGCCTGGGCTACCGGCACCTGGTGGGCGTGTCCGGCGGCAGCGTGGTGGCCAGCCTGGCGGCGGTGGGCCACGGCGTGGAACACATGAAGGACCTGTTCCGGGACGTGGACTTCAACCAGTTCCGCGGCATGTCCCTCACCAACCTGCTGCTGCACGGCGGCCTGTCCACCGGCAAGCGCTTCCTGCGCTGGCTGGACGGCGAGCTGGACGGCCGCCGCTTCCGGGACCTGGACGTGGACCTGCACGTGGTGGCCACGGACGTGCGCGCCGGCAAGCCCGTCATCTTCGACAAGGCCAGCCACCCGGACCTGGAGGTGGCCCGGGCGGTGATGTATTCCATCTCCATTCCCCTGGTGTTCCCCTTCCACCACCACGACGACTACATCCTGGTGGACGGCAGCATCCTGGCGGAGGACAGCCTGTTCCGGGACTGGGCCGGGGACGGCACGCCGGTGATGTGCTTCCGCATGCGGGACGACAAGGGCACGGCCAACCACCCAGCCCGCCGCGTCCTGCCCGTGGCGGACTACATGTTCATGCTCATGCGCACCTTCATGACCACCCTGTCCCGGGAATACCTCAGCGAAGCCCTGTGGCTCAACACCATCCTGATCGAGACCGAAGGCATGTCGCCCCTGGAATTCCGCATGACGTCGGAACAGAAGGGCCAGCTGTTCCAGGCCGGCTACGACACCACCCGCCAGTACCTGCCCCGGAAGCTGGACGGCAGCAAGGCCGCTCCTCCGGCCGCCTGAAGGTAGCCGGGAGGAGGCGAAACCGAGTCCGGCGACAGACCGTGGAGAAACGCCCCGGACGCGTCGCACGCCTCCCGCGCTCCAGGCCTGTTCAGTCCCCCAGGTGGGCCGCCACCAGGGCGGCCGCCCGCTCCGCCAGGTCCGGCGCCTGGCAATCCAGTTCCGCCGCGCCCTCCCAGCCCCGCAGCCAGGTGAGCTGGCGCTTGGCCAGCTGCCGGGTGGCCGCCTTGCCCCTGGCCGCCAGTTCCCCGACGTCGATCTCCCCTTCCAGGAACTGCCAGGCCTGGCGGTAGCCCACGCAGCGCATGGAAGGCATGCCCGCATGGAGCGCATAACGCCGCCGCAGCTCCCGCAACTCATCCACCAGGCCCGCCGCCAGCATCTGATCGAAGCGGCGGTTGATGCGGTCGTGGAGCCAGGCCCGATCCGAAGGCACCAGGGCCAGTTCCAGCAGGCGGTAGGGCAAGCGCTCACTCACATCACCCCTGCCCAGGAGGGCGGACATGGGCCCCCCCGTGGCCAGGCACAGCTCCAGGGCCCGCTGGATGCGCTGGCTGTCGTTGGGCGCAAGGCGGGCGGCGGTGTCCGGGTCCAGCCGGGCCAGCTCGGCATGCAGGGCCGGCCAACCCGCCCGGGCCGCCCGGGCCTCCAGTTCCGCCCGCAGTTCCGGGTCCGCCCGGGGCAACTCGTCCAGCCCCCCCTTCAGGGCCTTGAAGTACAGCATGGTGCCCCCCACCAGCAGGGGCACCCGCCCCCGGGCGGTGATATCCGCCATGAGGGCCAGGGCGTCCGCCTTGAAGCGGCCGGCGGAATAGGCCGCGTACGGGTCGATGACGTCGATGAGATGATGGGGCGCGACGGCCAGGGTGGCGGCGTCCGGCTTGGCGGTGCCGACGTCCATGCCCCGGTACACCAGGGCCGAATCCACGCTGATGATCTCCAGGGGGAAGCGCCCCGCCAGCGCCACCGCCAGGTCGGTCTTGCCGCTGGCGGTGGGGCCCATGAGGCAGATGGCGGGAGGCAGGTTCGCAGACATGCCCCCTTATGCCCAAGTTGGCCGGCCGCGGCAAGCGGCCGCGCATGGCCCTCATCTCGGCAGATACGTTAACCTGCCCCCAGGCTGGACGGCCTCTGCGCCCCATCACCCTTTTTCTTCGGACAACCTCTCCATGCACGACAAGGCCCATCACTGGAACGAGAAATACCTGGCCGGGACCACCGGCTGGGACCGGGGCGAGACCAGCCCCGCCCTGCATGCCTGGCTGGAATCGGACGAACTGTTACCCGGCCGCATCCTCATCCCGGGCTGCGGCTACGGCCACGAGGCGGTGGAACTGGCCCGGCGGGGCTTCGACGTCACCGCCCTGGACTTCGCCCCGGCCCCTCTGGAAAGGCTGGAAAATGAATTAAAGGCCGCCGGCGTCACCGCCACCCTGGTCCAGGCCGACGCCCTGGGCTGGCAAACGGCCGCGGCCTTCGACGCCATCTACGAGCAGACCTGCCTGTGCGCCCTGGACCCGGGCCACTGGCAGGCCTACGAGGCCCAGCTCCACGCCTGGCTGAAGCCCGGCGGCAAACTCTTCGCCCTGTTCATGCAGACCGGCCGGGAGGGCGGTCCGCCCTTCCACTGCGCCCTGCCGGACATGCGGGCCCTGTTCCCGGAGACCCGCTGGCACTGGGAAGGCCAACCCCACAAGGAAGTCCCCCATCCGAATGGGCTATATGAATACGCGGCGGTGCTGACACGGATTTGAGGCCCGCCGGGAACCTGCCTGGCGCCGGCCGGACAAATCCCCTTTTCCTGCCCCTGTGTTGCCTTCCATGAGCCCCTTGCGCAGCCGCCTTGCCCACTTCATCGAACGCCCCCTGTTCCAGCGTGTGATCCTGGCCCTGATCCTGATCAACGCCGTCACCCTGGGCCTGGAAACCTCTCCCCGGGTCATGGCGGACTACGGCGGCCCCATCCTCGCCCTGGACGCCGCCATCCTCTCGGTCTTCGTCGTGGAAATCGCCCTGCGCCTGTTCGTGCACCGCCTGGCCTTCTTCCGGGATCCCTGGAGCGTGTTCGACTTCCTGGTGGTGGGCATCGCCCTGGCGCCGGCCACGGGGCAATTCTCCGTATTGCGGGCCCTGCGGGTGTTGCGGGTGCTGCGCATCCTCACCATCGTGCCCTCCATGCGCCGGGTGGTGGGGGCCCTGCTGGGCGCCATACCGGGCCTGATCTCCATCGGCCTGGTGCTGCTGCTGATCTATTACGTGTTCGCGGTGATCGCCACCAACCTGTTCGCGGCGGCCTTCCCGGAATGGTTCGGCCACCTGGGCCGCTCCCTGTACACCCTGTTCCAGATCATGACCCTGGAGAGCTGGTCCATGGGCATCTCCCGGCCGGTGATGGAGCAGTTCCCTTATGCGTGGGCGTTCTTCATCGCCTTCATCCTCATCGCCACCTTCACCATGCTCAATCTGTTCATCGCCATCATCGTCAACGCCATGCAGACCTTCAGCGAGGACGAGCACCGGGATACGGTGTCGGCGGTGGAACATGCCCGGGAGCACATCGAGGCGGACCTGCGCGCGGAGGTGCGCGCCCTGCGCGCCGAGATGGCGGAACTGAAGGTCCTGCTGCGCCGGGCCGGGGGCTGAGCCCCGGCCCTGGGAGGGCGCTTACGGCCCGGCCATCTCCAGGTCCATCTGGATGGCCTTGATGCCCGCCCGGGCGCAGGCCTCGTCCTGGGCGCCGGTGGCGGCGCCGGAGACCCCCACGGCGCCGACGATGTTGCCCGCCGCCTCGATGGGCACGCCGCCGGCGGAGAACACCAGGCCGTCCACCTTGCCCACGGCGAAGGGTTTGGTGAAACGGTCTTCCATGGTGGACAGCGGGGCGTTGAAATTCACGGCGGTATAGGCTTTCTGCCGGCTGATTTCGATGGTGACCCGGGGGGCCAGGGTATCGCGCATGAACACCATGGGGTCGCCGCTGCGATCGACGACGGTGACGCCGATCTGTATGCCCTCCTTGCGGCAGGCGGCGATGGTGGCCTGGGCGATCTTCTCGGAGGCCTCCAGGGTGAGGCGGGGAATCTTGATGATCACCGGCATGTCGGCCAGGGCCGGCAGGGAGAAGGCAAACAGGGCGGCTGCGAGGGTTGTGCGTTTCACGGTCTTCCTCCTTCGGGGTTCAAATGGATTTGGGGAGTGCCCTCCGCTTGGTCCGGAAAACCGGCCCAAGGTTTCCGCGGGGTTTAACCGGCCGTGCCCGCGCCTTCCTGACGGGCCCGCAACACCTTGATCTGGAACAGGGTATTGCGCTCATCCTCCTCCAGGGCCGCCTTGATGTGGGCCACCGTGGCCTGGTAGCGGGGGATGATGTTGTACTTGAGGGCGTTGACCCGCTTCTGGGTCTTGCGGCTGGCGGCCAGCAGGCGCCAGAGGGCGTTCTCCGCCTCTCCCAGCCGGGCCAGGGTGACGGTGAGGGCCTGGAGGCGCTTGCGGGCCTCGTCGAAGCTCACGTCGGTCCACATGAGGCCCACGGGTTGCAGGGGCAAGGGTTCAACACTGACACT
>CAZREY010000048.1:0-11632 GCA_964599015.1 uncultured Thiobacillus sp. | reverse complement strand
TGTTCCTTGATGGGGGTGATGTCGGTGAACAGGGCGACGTAGTTGCGGATGGCGCCGTTGGGGTCGCGCACGGCGCTGATGGTGGTCATTTCCGCGTACACCTGGCCGTCCTTGCGACGGTTCCATATCTCGCCGCTCCAGTAGCCATCCTCCGTCAGGGCGCGCCACATGGCGGCGTAGTACTCGGGGCCCTGCCGGCCCGACTTCAGGATGCGCGGGTTCTCCCCCAGCACATCCTGGCGCGGGAAGCCGGTGATGCGGGTGAAGGCGTCGTTCACTTCAACGATGCGGCCGCCCGTGTCGGTGATCATGATGCCCTCCCGGGCATGGGTGAACACGCTGGCGGCCAGCAGCAGGCGGTTTTCCGCCTGTTTGCGCTCGGTGATGTCATGGATGATGGAAAACAGCAGGTGCGTGCCGGACACCTCCACCGGTGTCGAATAGACTTCCACGTCTCTCAGTTCGCCCGACGCCAGGCGGTGGGAGAAAATGAAATGGCTGCGTTCCTGGAGGCGTGCCCGTTCGCGTTCCCGCGCCAGTTCCTCGGGGGACAGGGTGTTGATCCGGCAGATGTCCATGCCCACCAGGTCTTCCGGGGCGTAGCCGTAATACCTGGAAGCGGCCTGATTGGCGTCCACGATCAGCCCGCTGGCGGGGTCGATGAGCAACATGACGGAGCTGTTGTGCTCGAAGAAGTGGCGGAACTGCGCTTCGCTCTGCGCCAGGGCCTGCTCGGCCGCCTTGCGCTTGGTGATGTCGTGGCCCACACCCAGGATGCCGATGAGCCGGCCGGCGGAATCGAACATGGGGGTCTTGGTGGTTTCCAGCTGTTCCTGGTGGCCGTCGCTGGCGAAAGTGACCGTTTCCTCGTTGATCGTCGGACCGCCCTTTTCCATGGCGATCCGGTCATTGGCGCGGAAGAATTCCGCCAGTTCCCGGCCCACGAAGTCGTAGTCGGTCTTGCCCACGATCTTGCCGCTGGGGGCGCCGAAGAAGCGTTCGAAGCGCGGGTTGCAGAACAGGTACACGCCATCCGTGTCCTTGAGCCAGACCAGGTCCGGCAGGGTGTTGATCAGGGCGCGCAGCCAGGCCTTGCTCCGGTCCAGGTGGCGATAGCTCAGCACCAGCCCGGCCACGGCGCCCGCCAGCAGCAGGAGGGAGGTGCCCAGGGCGATGATCCAGACCGAATACTGGTGCCACAGGTCGGACCAGGTGAGGGTGGGTGCCTCGTCGTAGGGCGGCAGGCGCAGGGCCCGGGCGAGGCTCTCCGCCGGCAGGTAGTCCGCCGGCGGGCCGAAGCCGTCGATCTCCGCCGCCCGGGCCGCCGGGTGGCCGGGCTCCAGGGCCAGCAGGGCGCTGACGACGCGACGCGTGGTGCGCGACTCCACCTGGGGGCGGGCGATGAAGGCCCATTCCGGGTACAGGCGGGTGGAGACCATGTAGGGGAAGCCCGGGTGGTCCTGTCGGTTGATGACGCGGAAGGCGGCGGGGTCGATCCTGCCTTCCCGGGCCATGGATTCCAGCACGCCGGTGCGGATGAAGCCGGCCTCGGCACGGCCGGCCAGGACATCCTCCACCACACGGTCGTGGTGACCCACCAGCGTGATGGTGGCGTCATCAGGCAGATGGATGCCGATCTGCAGGAGCTCATAGACCTGGGATTGATAGCCCCCCAGGAAATTCGTCCCCGGCGCCGCGATGCGGCGGCCGCGCAGGTCGGCAAGTTCCCGGATGCCGCTCTGCTCCGCCCGGGTGATGATGACGCCCCCAAGGGAGGTGGAGGGCTGGCCGTTCTCCCTGCTGATCAGGGTGGCCAGCGCCCCCGTCAGGGTGTGCATGTGGCGTACGACCAGATAGTGGCTGGGGTTGGTGAGGACGAAATCCAGTTCCCCCGAGGACAGCCCCGCCTCGATCTCGCTTTGCGTCAGGGCCAGGAGTTCGACCCGGGGGCCGCCCAGCTGGCTGGACAGGTAATCCGCCAGGGGCTGGTAACGGGCCTCGATGACGGGTTTGGGCCGGTAGGCGAAGACCCCCATGCGCAGGGTTTCGGCGGCCCAGGCGGGTAAGGCCGACAGCAGCAGAAGCAGAAGCAGGATGAATCGTCGGCCCATGTCTCGCGAATCAATTACGAATGTGGTTATTTTGACATAGGCATTTATATCGTTAGATATAGAGGTCTTGTTTCGGGAGCCTGGCGTTTTCGGGGGGACGTATCGCCACCTCCAGGCAATCCCCCTCGACTGAGGTTCAGATGATGCAGCAGGCCGGGGAGAGGGCCTCCGAGCGGTAATGGCGTCGCACCCGTTCATGTACCTGCCAGTGGCAGGTGCCCGCCGGGATCACCACCAGATCCCCCGGGTTCACGGTGACCGGTTCGCCCTCCTCCGGCGTGAGGGTGGCGCTACCCGCCAGGAAATAGCTCTTCTCGGCGGCGTCGTAGGTGAGGGTGCGTTCCCCCTCGGCGTCCTTCCAGGTGGGCCAGCCGTGGACGCCCAGCTCGGTTTGGCGGGCCTGGGAGATGCTGTGTTCAACGATGAGGTGATCGGGCAAGGGACTGGCTTCGCGAAAAAAAGCACATTTTACGCCCCCTTGGCGGAGGACCGGACGGGCGGGCCGTCCTCTGATGGTTCGTAAATCTCGAATGAATAATCAGTAAATATCTGTTTGTCCCGAAGTGAAGCCCAGGCCGATACTGGCGCGCACGTCTTCAACGGCACACGTTGCGCGGATCGATTCCCTGATGAAGGAAATGCCATGAACAAACTCGGATTTCTCGCCCTCGCGGCCCGCCATGGGCCCAAGGAGCCGGGGGTGCGGCGCCGCACCTGGATCATGCTGGGCGTGGGGCTGCTGCTGCTGCTGGGCCTGTCGATCTGGGGCGCCCTTGCCGCCATCGGCTGGATGCATGGCCAGGCCCAGTCCTGGACCGCTGCCTTGAGCGCCGCGGCTCCCAAAACGGCCCAGGGCGCCCTGGATCAGGTCGAGCAGGTTGTGCCCGGGGCGCGGGAAAAGCTGGGGGATATCGTGCCCGCCCTGAGATCCGGGGAACGTCCGCGCAGGGACGTGTCGGGCACGGACCTGGCTCCCGTGCCACGCTATCCCGGCCTGACGCGCAGCTTCTGGCATCGGGAGGGCAGACAGGTCACCGTGAGCTACGAAGGACCGGCGGACTATGGGGCGGTGCTGGAGCATTACGCCAAGGGCTTCGCCGCCCAGGGCTATGCCCAGGGGGTGCAATCCGCCACGCCCGGGGCCGAAACCCACGAATACGTCCGCGAGGACAAGCGCTATCTCGTGAAGATATCCACCGCCGATAGAGGGGTGAAGGTGGACATCGAAACGCTGCTGCCTTGAACCCCATCGGCGCCGCGCACCCGTGAACGCTAGGCGTTCCCCCACCTGACAGGAGAGGCCCATGACCCCGGAAGAGCAACGCGCCATTCTCACCCTTGCCCTGCTGGCCGCCTTCGCCGACGGCGCGAAGCATGACCGGGAAAGGGAGGAGATCCGCAAGATCGCCGAGGCTCTCGCCAACGAAGCCGGGGCCCCGGATCTGGCCCGGCTTTATCAGGACGTGCTGTTGAAGCGCACCGGCCAGGAGGTGGCGGTGGCCGCCCTGGATACCCCCGAATTGCGCCAGCTGGCCTATGAAATGGCGGTATGCGTGTGCAATGCCGACGGCCGGGAAAGCGAGGCGGAACGCCGTTTCCTGGCGGACCTGGCCGCCCGCCTCCGGCTCGGCGGCGACCAGGCCGGCGCCATCGGTGAGGAGGCGGACGCCATGGCCAGCCTTTCCCCGGCCGATTCTCCCTCTTCCGCTCCAGCTGCCACGCCCGGTCCGGGGACGGCGTCCCAGGCCAGCGTCTCCGAGGCGGAGCTGGACAAGTCCATCCTCAACTACGCCCTCCTCAATGGCGCGCTGGAACTGCTGCCCCAGTCCTGGGCTTCCATGGCCATCATTCCCCTGCAGATCAGGATGGTGCACGCCATTGGCAAGGCCCATGGCTACGCCCTGGACCAGGGGCACATCAAGGAATTCATCGCCGCCGCCGGCGTGGGCCTGACCTCCCAATACCTGGAGCAGTTCGGCCGCAAGCTCCTGGGCGGGCTGCTGGGCAAGGCCGCGGGCAAAACCTTCGGCAAGATGGGCTCGGCCGCCACCGGCATGGCCTTCTCCTTTGCCACCACCTACGCCCTGGGGCAGGTGGCCAAGCGCTACTATGCCGGCGGCCGCGCCATGAACACCGCGCTGCTGCGGGAGACCTTCCAGAGCCTGCTGGGGCCCGCCAAGCGGATGCAGACGCAATACCTGCCCCAGATCGAACAGCAGGCGCGCACCCTGGACATGGGGCGGGTCATGAATATGGCGCGCGGTTACTAGCGTCCAGGCCAAAGCCATGGCGCCTCCTTGCGTTCCGAGGCGCCGGGGCTGTGTCATGCCCCAGGGCTCCGGAGGGACATGGTCATTATCCCTGGGGGGTAATTGCGGTATGTTACGCCGGCCATGACGAGAAGAATCCGCTACGGCGGCTATCCGGGCCAGGCCCGGGTGCGCCAGGTCGCCATCAGCAACAACCAGGTCACCGCCCACGATGCCCTGCATCCGCGCCGTGATCCCGATGGCGGCCTTCGTGGCCCGGTTCCGGTGGCTGGCCCTGCAATCCCGCGTGGCGGGCAAGGAGTCCAATGCCCCGGACGGCTGGGGCATGGCCGTGGCCTTGCCGGTGGAGGGGACGGAAACCGGCTCATGAAGCGATGCGTCCCGATCCTGCTGGTGCTTTTCCTGACCGCCTGCGCCGGCAAGGGCGCGCCCAGGGACCCGGGCGGGCAGGCCGACTCCCAGTCCATGACAGGCCAGTTCAAGGACATCGCCACGACACCCCTGAGCGACCTCAACCTGGTGCGCGCCAAGATTCCTCCGGCGCTGCTGGAGGCCCGGAAGCAGCCCTACGCCCTGCCCGTGGACCTGGGCTGCGCCGGGCTGGCGGCCGATGTGCGGGCCCTCGATGCATTGCTGGGGGCGGACCTGGATGCACCCACGGCCCATGACGACGCGGGCATGCTCGAACGCGGCGCCGACTTCGTGGGCGACGCGGCGGTGGGCGCCGCGCGCGGGGCGGCGGAAGACATCGTGCCCTTCCGCTCCTGGGTGCGAAAGCTGACGGGGGCGGAGCGCCATTCCCGGGAAGTGGCCGCCGCCATCGCCGCGGGCACCCTGCGCCGCGCCTTCCTCAAGGGTCTGGGCCAGGCGTCGGGTTGCCGGCCGCCGGCCGCGGCCCGGCGCGACGCCCGGATCGCCGCCTGGACAGACAGCCCCCGGGTCGCCGACCTGTTCCGGCAGGCGGGGGTGGGCGACACCTTCGTGCTCTACGACGTCGCCGCCCAGGTCTACACCGGCCATGACCGGGCCCGGGCGGAACAGCGGTTCGTGCCGGCCTCCACCTTCAAGATCGCCAACAGCCTGATCGGGCTCTCCGTCGGCGCGGTGGGCGGCGTGGACGACCCCCTGCCCTACAGGGGGCCCGCGCAACCCTTCATCCAGGCCTGGGCCAGGGACATGGGGCTGCGGGAAGCCATGGCCCTGTCCAATGTGCCCATCTACCAGGAACTGGCCCGGCGCATCGGCCTGGAGCGCATGAGCGAAAACCTGGCGCGGCTGGATTACGGCAACGGGGAGATCGGCGCGGCCGTGGATCACTTCTGGCTCGACGGCCCCCTCGGGATCAGCGCCCTGGAGCAGGCCCGACTTATGGCCGATCTGGCCCAAAGCCGCTTGCCCTTTCCCGCCGCAGCGCAGCAGAGCGTGCGCGATATCCTGCTGCTGGAGCAGGGTGATGGCTGGCGCCTCTATGGCAAGACCGGCTGGCAGAACGCCCCGGGTGCGGGTATCGGCTGGTGGGTCGGGTGGGTGGAAAAGGGCGGCCGCGTTTATGCCTTCGCCCTGAACATGGATATCCAGACGGCGGGGGATGCGGCCAAGCGTGTGGAACTGGGCCGGGCGAGCCTGAAGGCCTTGGGATTGCCCTGAAGACGGTGGCCTGGATGGAAGGCCAACCGGCAGGCGTGGCGGCAGGCCCTACCACCCCGCCCACGCCAGTCGCCAACGGACTGGCGCGGCAGCCTCCTTCAAGCCTGTCAGGCCGGCGTCTCCGGCGTGTCCTGGCCTGAGGCCGGGGTGCGCGTGACCAGGACCTTGTCCACCCGGTTCTTGTCCATGTCCATGACTTCGAAACGCAGGTCTTCCCACTCGACATGCTCGGTCACGGTGGGGATGCGCCCCAGCATGTGCATGATGAAGCCCCCCAGGGTATTGAAGGCGTTTTCCGCCTCGCCGGGCAGGTCCTCGTCGATCTCCAGGGCGGATTTGAGCCGGTCGATGGAGACGCTGCCGTCCGCCAGCCAGGAACCGTCCTCCCGCTCGACCAGGTCCAGTTCCTCCGGCAGGTCCGACGAGGGCAGCTCGCCGACGATGGCGGTCAGGACGTCCGTGAGGGTCACCAGGCCATCCAGTTCGCCGTACTCGTCGACGATGAGGGCGAATTGCATGCGTGCCGTGCGGAAGTTCTCCAGCAGCTGGGTGGTGGTCACGCTCTCCGGGACGAAGAGCGGTGCGCGCAGCACCCCCTCGATATCCAGGGGCGCGCCCTCCAGGGCCGCCTTCAGCAGGTCGGAGGTGCGCAGGATGCCGATGATGTGCTCCAGCCCGTCGCGACACACGACGATGCGTTCATAGGGGCTTTCCGCCAGGCGACGGCGGATTTCCTCGTCCGGGTCGCCCAGGTCGATCAGGTAGATGTCGCTGCGGTGGGTCATGATCGACACGATGCGCTGCTCATCCAGGCGCAGCACATTGGACACGATCTCCTGTTCGCTCTCGTGGAAGACCCCGGCCTCGGCGCCTTGTTCCATGAGCACGTTGATCTCGTCGTCGGTCACCGGCGGCTCTTCCTTGCGCCGCGCCCCCATGAGGCGCAGCAGCAGGCTGGAGGAGGAGGACAACAGCCAGACCAGGGGCCGCGCGAAGCGGGACAGGGCGTTCATGGGGCGGGCGATGAGGGAGGCGATACCCTCCGGCGCCAGGAGCCCCAGGCGCTTCGGCACCAGCTCCCCCACCACGACGGAGAAATAGGTCAGGCCCACCACCACCAGGGTCAGGGCAATGCCCTTGGCGTAGGGTTCCAGCAGTGCATACTGGCCCAGCCAGGCGGCCAGCGGATCGGCCAGCGCGGCTTCGCCGATGGCGCCGCTCAGAATGCCCACCGACGTGATGCCCACCTGGATGGTGGACAGGAAATTGGAAGGCTCTCCGTGGAGGGCCAGGGCGGAATGGGCACCGGGGCTGCCATCATCGGCCAGGCGCTGCAGCCGGGATTTGCGCGAGGAAACGACGGCGATTTCCGACATGGCGAAAACGCCGTTGAGCAGAATCAGGAACAGCAGTAGGGCTATATCCATGGGTGAGCCGTCCTTCGCCTTTCAGGCGACCGGCCCTGGGGGCGAGAGGGCGAGGATATTAGCACTGTCGCTTAATGAGGCCCCCGGCCAGGTGCTTGGAGGCGCTGGTGGCCGGTGACGGATCGAATGTTGCCTGGCAGGAGGGGCCCATCACACATCAATGCTGGATGTGTTGCCTGCGTGGCTCCCCCGGTGGCGGGAACCACGCACGGTGTTTGCTGGAGCGCTGCCCTCTCTCAGGCTCGGGAATCCCCACCGCCGCTGGCGGCGATGGCCGCCTGGGCCGCCGCCAGGCGGGCGATGGGCACCCGGGGGCCGGAGCAGGACACGTAGGTCAGGCCGATCTGGTGGCAGAAGCGGATGGAGGCCGGATGGCCGCCGTGCTCGCCGCAGATGCCCACCTTCATGTCCGGCCGGGTGGAGCGGCCCCATTCCACCGCCAGTTGCATGAGCTTGCCCACGCCCTTGGTGTCCAGCACCTCGAAGGGGTTGTCCTGGAGGATCCGGCTCTGGTTGTACATGGGCAGGAACTTGTTCTCCGCGTCCTCCCGGGAGAAGGAGAAGGTGGCCTGCGTCAGGTCGTTGGTGCCGAAGGAGAAGAACTCCGCCTGCTCCGCCAACATCTCCGCCCGCATGCAGGCCCGCACCACCTCCAGCATGGAGCCGAACTTGAAGTTCAGCTTCACGCCCGAGCCGGCCTCCACATCGGCGCGGATGTCCTCCACCCAGGACTTCACCTTCTTCAGTTCCTCGGCGGTGCAGACCTGGGGCACCATGATCTCGGGATGCACCTCGATGCCGGCCTTCTGGCACTCGGCGGCGGCCTCCAGGATGGCGCGGATCTGCATGGAGTAGATCTCCGGGTAGGTGAGGCCCAGGCGCACGCCGCGATGGCCCAGCATGGGATTCACCTCGAACAGGGCCCGCACCTTCCTGAGCATGGCCTCCTTCTTCTGGATGGCCTCGTCCACCAGTACCGGGTCGGCGGGCAGCTGCACGTGGGGGTGGATGTCCTTGGTGCGGTACATGAAGTCCACCGCGTCGTGGAGCACCTGCATGCCCCGGATGGTGTCCCGCAGGTGATGCAGCTCGTCCAGTTCCTCCACCAGCTGGTCGGCGGTGGGCAGGAACTCGTGGATGGGGGGGTCCAGCAGGCGGATGGTCACGGGCCGGGGCGCCATGGCCTTGAAGATGCCGGCGAAGTCCTCCCGCTGGATGGGCAGCAGCTTGTTCAGGGCCACCTGCCGGTCCGCCGGGGTTTCGGCCACGATCATCTCCACCACGATGGGCAGGCGCTCCACGGCGTTGAACATGCGCTCCGTGCGGCACAGGCCGATGCCCATGGCGCCGAACTTCAGGGCCCGCTCGGCGTCCGGCGGCGTGTCGGCGTTGGCCATGACCTTGAGGCGGGCCACCTCGTCGGCCCAGGAGAGCAGGGTAGCCAGCTCGGCGGAGAAGTCCGCCTCGATCATGGCCACCTCGCCCACGTAGACGTTGCCGGTGGTGCCGTCGATGGTGATGATGGCCCCCTCGCCGAACACTTGGTCGCCGACGATGGCCTGGCGGGTATGGACGTCCACGTGGATGCCCTCGGCGCCGGCCACGCAGGGCTTGCCCATGCCCCGGGCCACCACGGCGGCGTGGCTGGTCTTGCCGCCCCGGCTGGTCAGGATGCCTTGGGAAGCGAAGAAGCCGTGGATGTCCTCCGGCTTGGTCTCCTCACGCACCAGAATCACTTTCTGGCCGCCCCGGCCCAGCTTCTCGGCCCGGTCCGCGTCGAACACGGCGATGCCGGAGGCGGCGCCGGGGGAGGCGGGCAGGCCCTTGGCCACGGCCTTGGCCCTGGCTTTCGGATCCAGGCGGGGGAACAGGAGCTGTTCCAGCATCTCCGGCTGGATGCGCATGAGGGCCTGGGTCCTGTCGATGAGGCCGTCTTGCACCATCTCCACCGAGGTGCGCACCAGGGCGGTGGCGTTCATCTTGCCGTTGCGGGTCTGCAGGCAGTAGAGGGTGCCCTTCTCGATGGTGTACTCGTAGTCCTGGACTTCCCTGTAGTGGCCTTCCAGTTGGTCCCGCAGTTCCACCAGCTGGCGGTACAGGTCAGGCTGCTCCTTCTCCAGCTCCGCCACGGGCTTGGGCGTGCGGATGCCGGCCACCACGTCCTCGCCCTGGGCGTTCACCAGGTACTCGCCGAACATCACGTTCTCGCCGGTGCCCGGGTCCCGGGTGAAGCCCACGCCCGTGGCCGAGTAGTTTTCGCCCTCGTCGCCCATGTTGCCGAACACCATGGCCACCACGTTCACCGCCGTGCCGTTGGCCATGTCCGGGGTGATCTTGAATTCGCGCCGGTAGTCCACGGCCCGCTTGCCGCTCCAGGAGTTGAACACCGCCTGGATGGCGATCTCCAGTTGCGCGTAGGGGTCCGTGGGGAAGGGCTTGCCCGTGACCCGCTCCACCACCTTGAGGAAGCGGTCGGAAATGTCCGCCAGATGGGCGGCGGACAGGCCCACGTCGTGCTTCACGCCGGCGTCCGCCTTCACGGCATTGAACTCGGCGTCGAATTCCTCTTCCGGCACCCCCAGGGCCACCTTGCCGAAGAGCTGGATGAAGCGGCGGTAGGCATCAAAGCCGAAACGCTCGTTGCCCGTCTGGGCGATGAGGCCCTGGAGGGTGTCCGGGTTGAGGCCCAGGTTGAGGATGGTGTCCATCATGCCGGGCATGGACAGGGCGGAGCCGGAACGCACCGAGACCAGAAGCGGATTCTCGCGGCCGCCGAAGGTCTTGCCGGATTGGGATTCCACCGCCGCCATGTGCAGGCGCACCTGCTCCATGACGCCGGCGGGCAGGGCCTTTTCATCCAGGTAGGCCAGGCAGGCCTCGGTGGTGATGACGAAGCCCGGCGGGACGCGCAGGCCGATCTGGGTCATCTCGCACAGGTTGGCGCCCTTGCCACCCAGCAGCTTCTTGTTCTTGCCGTCGCCTTCGGCAAAGGCGTAGACCCACTTGCTCATGTTCCGATCTCCCGAAAAACGTCCCGCCCTACAAGCAGCATCGACTTGTTACGGCATGCAGGGGGATATTTGATGGCAACCGTCCCGCGCGCCAGGCGGCGGGCCGGTTATATGGTGACACAGTTCGGGGCGGGGTCTAAGGGGCCTGGGCCGATAGACCCCCCGGGATTCCTTCTCCATCAGGATGTAGGTGTTGTAGGCGTTGCGCCGGTTGGCCTCGAGGAAGGCGGGCATGTGTTCGTAGCGGGACCAGTCGGTGTTGTCGTAGGCCTCGTCGAAGGGCACCAGGTCGGCCACCGCCCTGCCCATTTCCTGGCGCACATAGCGCAGGTAGTCCCGGGTCAGGGTCAGGTCCTGGATGGGCGTGTCGGAGGCGCCGCCGTGGCCGGGCACCAGGACCTGGGGCTGCATGCGGATGAGCCTGTCCATAGCCTCCAGCCACAATTTCGAATCGGCGTCGCCCACGAAGGGCACCCGGCCCTTGAACACCAGGTCGCCGGCGTAGAGCACCCTGTCCTCCTCCACGAACATCACCAGGTCCTCGGGGGAATGGGCCGGCCCCACGTGGCGCAGGCGGAAGTGCAGACCACCCAGCACGAAGTCCGTGTCCCCCGACAGCCACAGGTCCGGCTCGGGGAAGCGCTGGGTCCTGTCGTTGATCCATTTGCCCAGGATCTCCTTGCGCTGCTCGAAACGCAGCCTCTGGTCCTCGGAGCCGTTGTTGCCCCGGGCGGCCTCGTGCATCCACACCTGGGCGCCCGCCTCCTGGAACACCTGCATGCCGTAGTAGTGGTCCGCGTGGTAGTGGCTGACGATGACGATCCTGATGGGCTGTTTGGTGACCTGGCGGATGCGCTTGACCATCTCCTGGGCCAGGGAGGGGGAGCCCAGGGTGTCGAACACCACCACGCCCGCGGGGGTGACCACGAAGCCCGCGTTGGACATGAAGCCCTCGTTGCGGGTGCTGGCGGCGCCCGCAAGGCCGGGCACGTAGTAGCTGTGTTTCGCCAGCTGCACGGCGCGCACCTTCACGCCCGTCGGCGGATAGGTGGGCGCCGCCAGGGCGTCCAGGGTGAACAGGCCCGCCAGGAGCAGGGGGAGGAAGGCGAGGAGGCGGATGAGGGAGGGGGGCAGGATGGCGTTCATGCAGGGATTATAGGAAGGCC
>CAZREY010000047.1:5579-11667 GCA_964599015.1 uncultured Thiobacillus sp. | reverse complement strand
CGGCGGGTGGCTGGCGCCTCATCGCCCGCAATCGCTACCTGCTGCTCATCGCTGCCGCCTTGCTGTTGTCCCAGGCCATTTCGCCGGTGGTGGAGTACCAGTTCCTGCACATCATCGAGGCCGCCTACCCCGAGCGGGAGGCCCGCACCGCCGCCCTGTCCCTGTTCTTCAGCATCATGGGCGCCGTCTCGGTCGCCGTGAACCTGGTGCTGGCGCCCCTGGTCTTCAACTACCTGGGGGTGCTGGCCGGCCTGCTGGTGCAGCCCCTGGCCCTGGCCTTCTCCACCGGCGGCTTCATGATGCAGCCTGTCCTGGTGCCCGCCGCCATCATGAAGATCTGCGACCGGGGCCTGTCCTATTCCATCAACCGGGCCGCCAAGGAGCTGCTTTACATCCCGGTGGAACCCCTGCTCATGTACCAGGCCAAGGCCTGGATCGACATGCTCGGCTACCGCCTGTTCAAGGCCATGGGCTCACTGGTCATCATCCTGCTGACCAAGTGGTCCCTGCTGGGGGTGGCGGTGGAAGACCTGGGCTGGGTGACCCTGATGGGCTGCCTTGTCTGGATCTGGGTGCTGGTGCGCCTGAACAGGGCATACCTGGCCCTGGTCAGGCAGGGCGACGGCTGAGCCTGGCCCGCCCCAGCGCCTCCCGCAGCCCCGCGATCAGGCAGGCCTGCAATTGCCGCCAGGCCCGGCCTCCCGCCGCCACATGCTTCTGGTTGATCTCCAGTTCGATACCCACGTACTCCGCCGCCGCGAAGCGTTTCCTGAGGTAGGCGGTGAAGCCGTCCGAGGTGCCGGTGTAGGGGTAGTTGCGGCGCACGCGCAGGCCTGGGTCCAAAGTCTCCAGGGCGTCCTGCCAGCGCAGGGCCAGGTCCGCCTCCCCGGGGCGGGCGGGGTCGTAGAGCAGGCCCACGTCGGCGTTGCGTATCTCGCCGTCCAGCACCGGCGTGAAGCTGTGGGAGGAAACGTGCACTACCCGCCGTCCCGCCGTCACCTCCCGGCGGATGTGGTCCTCCACCCGTTGGCGGTAGGGCAGGTAGTGCCGTTCCAGGATGTGCCGCCGGGCCGCCGGCGCCAGGGCGCGGATGGCCTCGCCGTAGAGCCGTGGGTGGCCCACGGAACGGTTCAGGTCGATGACCAGGCGGCTGATGGTGGCGTAGTGCAGGGGGGCCTCCAGGGCACGGGACAGCTGGCGGGCCAGGGCCAGGGCGCCCGGGTCCCAGCCCCGGTGGGAGGCGAGCGAGTCTTCATGCCCGGCGAAGAGGGGGCGGTAGTCCGCCGGCACCCGGTTGCCGCCGTGCTCGCAGGTGATGAGGGGGCTGTCGGCCAGGCGGGACATGGCTTCACCACTCGAAGGGGGTGCCCCGGTCCAGGCAATCGCACAGGGACCAGTACACCGTTTCCTGGAGGGCGGGGGGGCATTCCAGGCCCACGGCCCGCAGGATGCGGCGGGCCAGGGGGCCCTGTTCCAGGATCACCTTCAGGGGCCGCTCCCAGGCCGGTTTCTGCCCGGGCGCCTCCCGCCACCAGGCCTCGATGAGCTGTTGCCAGGCCTCGCGCGCGGCCATGGGGGCCAGGGGCAGGTCCAGCAGGGCCAGGTAATCCGGGTCTCCCAGGGGCAGTTGATCGGCGTCCCGGGCGGCGGCCCGCAGCATCTCCGCCAGCTGCTTGGTGGGGTAGGCCTGCTGGGCCCGCAGCACGGCCGGGTCTTCCCCCGCCCGGTAGAGGCGTTGCACGGCGGCGGCCACGGCGGCGGCCACCGCCAGATCCGCGCCCGGGTATTCCTGCATGTCCAGGAGGCGGATTTCCAGGGCCATGCGCTCGAAGCGGGGAATGGCGCCCCGGGCGTTGAGCCACTCGTGGCGCAGGATGCCTGCCGGGTCCCGGGTGTCGATGGCGCGGTACATGGGCGCCAGCACCCGCTGCCGGTAGTCGTCCATGCCCAGGGTGGTGTCCGGCACCACCAGCCCAAGGGTTTCGGGTACCCGGGCCTGATGGCTGATGTAGGCTTCCAGGCGCGTGTCCAGGAAGCCGGTGGGACCGCCCCAGGCGATGGGGGAGCTGGCCGCCAGGGCCGGCAGCAGGGGCAGCAGCAGGCGGACCGCCGCGTGCAGGCGCGCGAACTCCCCATCGTCGGCGAAGGGCAGGTTCAGGTGCACGCTCTGGATGTTGGCGAAACCCAGGCGCTGGCAGTCGAAGATGCGGTCGTAGGCCCGGTAGATGTCGGCGTGCCCGTGGGGCCAGAGGCGGCATTCCCGGGCCGGGTCCATCCAGGGGTGCATGCCCGTGGGCATCAGGCGCGCGCCATGAGGTTCCAGGCGGCGGTCGATCTCCCGCACCTCGTCCTGGAAGGCCGCCGCCAGGGCGGCCAGGTCCGCTACCGGCGCCTCGTTCTTCAGTTCGATGACATGCAGGGTGAGTTCGTTGGACCAGCCCAGACGGCCCCTGGGCAGTTCGTTCACCACCGCGCCCGCGGCATCCCGCAACAGCTCGTCGGCCATGGGCCGCACGGCCATGCTTTTCCGGTCCACGATCATGTATTCCAGTTCCACGCCGTAGCCGGCGAAGGCACCCAGGGGGTTCATGGCGCCCGCCCCCGGGCCAGGCCCTGCTTGCGCGCCTGGATGCGGCGCAGGAAGACCGTCATCACCTCCCGGTACAGGGCGTCCCCGATGACGCCGTCCTCGTTGCCGGCATCCACGTTGGGGTTGTCGTTGATCTCGATGACCGCCAGGCGCCGGCCCGCCTGCTTGATGTCCACGCCGTAGAAGCCGTCGCCGATGAGGTTGGCGGCCTTCAGGCCCAGCTTCACCACCGCCGGCGGCGCTTCCTCCACGGCCACGGCCTGGGTGGGGCCCTCCACGTAGCCGTGCCGGCCTTCGCCGTGGTTGACGATCTGCCAGTGGCCCGGGGCCATGAAGTACTTGCACACGAACAGCACCCGCCGGTCCAGCACGCCCACGCGCCAGTCGAATCCGGTGGGCAGCCATTCCTGGGCGATGACCAGTTCGGACTTGTCCAGCAGGGCGCCCACCTTGGCCATCAGTTCCGCCTCCGTCTCCGCCTTGGCCACCCCCAGGGAGAAGGAACTGTCCGGTTGCTTGAGTACGCAGGGCAGGCCCAGTTCCGGGACGATGCGGTCCACGTTGTGCCTGTGCACCACCAGGGTCCTGGGACTGGGGAGTCTGTGGCGGGCCAGCAGCTCGGCCACGTAGACCTTGTTGTTGCACCTGAGGATGGAGTCCGGGTCGTCGATCACCACCAGCCCCTCCGCGTCCGCCCGGCGGGAGAAGCGGTAGGTGTAGTGGTCGGCGAAGGTGGTGTCGCGGATGAACAGGGCGTCGAACTCGGCCAGGCGGCCGAAGTCCGTCCGGGTGATGAACCTGGGCTCCAGGCCCACGGCCAGGGCCGCCTTCTCGAACCTGCGCATGGCCCGGGCGTTGGAGGGGGGCTCCGGGTTGTCCGGGTCGTGCAGGATGGCCAGGTCGTAGCGGCTGTTGGGGCGCCGCCGGGGCGTGGGCCCGTGGCCGGCGAAATAGTCCGTGGCCGCCTGGATGACGAAGGCCTGGTGGGAGGCGGGGATGCCGCTGGCGGCGATGGGCCCCACCCCCTTCAGATGCCATTGCGCGCCGTGGCGCTCGAACTGGGCCCGCAGCAGGGGGGCCGGGATCAGGTTGAACAACTGCCGGCACAGGTTGGCGTGACGGCTGGCCATGTTGCGGCCGAAGTAGATGGATAGCTCGAAGCGCTGCGCCTTGATGGGGGCCAGGGAACGCTGGATGGTCTCGTCCAGGTCCTGGGAGAGCAGGCGCGCCAGGCCCCGGGATTGCAGGTCCTCCAGGGTGTGGGTGCGGGGCAGGGGCCGGTGGCCCCGGGCCTCGGCCAGCAGGGAGACGTAGTAGCCCAGGCTCTGGTAGCGGTAGGACTTGCACAGGTTGAACACCCGGGCGTGGCGCTCCTCGCCCCAGGCCGGGTCGGTGAGGTAGGCCCTGGCAGGCACCACCTGGACCCCCGGCACCTCCAGAGGCCAGTCCCGGGCGTTGTTCACCACCACCAGGATGTTCACTGGCCTACCCTCCTGTCTTTTCGGGACATCCTCCCCAGGGAAGGGCGAGCACCTCCTTCGGGCGGCCGGGCGGAGGCGCTCATTGCCGTTGCCTCATGTCCGGCGGCTGGATCACCAGCAGGTTGGCGTCGTGGGTGACGATGCCCAGCAGGATGGCCCCCACCACCCGGTCGATGCTCATCCAGTATGCGTGGTCCGGGCCGTAGGGATGGGGGCCGTAGGGGTCCGCCACCAGCACGCTGCGCTTGGCGCGGTCATAGCCCGCCAGCACCACGAAATGGCCGCTGGGGGTGCCGCGCACGTCGTCGGGCACGTCGTCCGGGCCGAACTCCCGGGCGGTGCGGTAGAGATAGGTGGAGGACAGGCCCGTGAGGATGGGCAGGCCCCGGCGCAGCAGGCCCCGGATCAGGGCCCGGGTCAGGTCCACGAAGCGCAGGCGACCGCCCAGGGCCAGGAACTCCAGATAGCCCTCGGTGGCATGGCGCAGGCGGCGTTCCGTCTTGGCCTCCCGCTGCCGCGCCAGGCGATCGGCGATGTCCACCCCCGGAGCGAACCAGGTGGGGTCGAACACCGTCAGGTTGTAGGTGTAGATGGTGGCCCGCCAGCCCCGGCGCAGGGCGTCGCAGGCCAGGAACACGGCGAAGGTGCCGCCGCCGTTCTCCAGCTTGCGGGTGCGGGCGATGACCGACTCCAGGGGCTCCTCCGCCCCCCAGAAGGCGTAGATGGCCTGCAGGCAGGTGGGCCCGCAGGTGGTCTCGTCCGGCTGGGGCAGCATCCGTACCGGCAAACTCAGCTTCAGGGGCAGCATGGCGACCTTTCCGCGACGAGGCGCATCTTTCCTCGTTCATCTCCGTTTCATTATGGGTGACCGGACCAGGGCGGCAATGGGGGCCGGTGCCGCCCACCCAACCGTTCATGGCCCAAAAGGCCGCCCCCGCTGATGAAACCGGGTAGGAGCGCCGCTTGCGGCGCGAACACGACGTTGACGGTGGACAAGGATTCGGCCCGCAAGCGGGCCTCCTGCCGCCTCATGTTTCACGGTAACCGTCCGCCGGCTCTTCCTCCGCTTCGCCGGGCGGATGGCGCCGCCAGATCAGTTCGCCGTTCCGCCACACCTGACGCACCCGATGGAAGGGGATGGCATGGGTGACGCCGTCCTCGTCCACCAGGTCGAAGAGGGCGGGGTTGTCCCCATCCCAGGCGATGTCCCGCAGGTCCACATGCAGCACCCGGCCTTCCACCCGGTCCCAGTAGCCCAGGGCGAAGCGGGCCCGGCCGAATGCCGGGTCCCAGCGGATACGGGCGAGGAGCTGGTGGATGGGGATCATGTCTGAGTCGTGGCGTGGGTGGCCGGGCCGGGCATCGTGAAACGCGACACAAGGCGGCGAGATGCCGTGCTTCCCCAGCCAGCCCTCCCTATCCTTGTCGCGCGGGTTGCTGCCGCCTGCGCCAGTCCGCCGGGGGCGAGCCGAAGCGCCGCTTGAAGGCGCGGCTGAACGCGGCCTCGGATTCATAGCCTGCCTGTTCGGCGATGCGCTTCATGGGGTGGTCGGAGACCTTCAGCGCCTGGGCGGCGAGTTGCAGGCGCCAGTGGGCCAGGTACTGCATGGGCGGCTGGCCGAGGAAGTGCTTGAAGCGGCTTGCCAGCACGCTGCGGGAGGTGCCGACGTGGCGGGCCAGACTGTCCACGTCCCAGGGCCGCAGCGGGGCCCCATGCAGCAGTTCCAGCGCCCCGCCGGCCACCGGGTCGTTGAGGGCGGCGAACCAGCCCACCTCGTCCGCCGACAAGGTCCGCATGTGGGTGCGCAGGATCTCCACGAACATCAGCTCCGTCAGGCGCGGCAGCATGCAGCGGGCGCCCGGCCCGGCGTGGCTGGCCTCGTGGGCGGTGTGGCGCAGGGTGCTGCCCAGCCAGGCATCCTCGGGCCCCGCCCCGGGGCTGACATGGATGAGGGCGGGCAGGTGGCGCAGGATGGGATGGAACAGCAGCTCGTCGCATTGCAGGAAGCCGCAGATC
>CAZREY010000047.1:1121-5569 GCA_964599015.1 uncultured Thiobacillus sp. | reverse complement strand
AGCCGGGTTCGCGCGCCGTCTCCGCCGTGGCGCAGATCGACGATGTCGCGCCAGGGCGGCGACGGCAGCAGGGGCCCCACCGGCACGGCGGCGGCCGTTTCCCGCCCGGCCAGGGTATGGGCGTCGCCATAGGGGAGCAGCACGGCATCCCCCTCGTCCAGCCACACGGGCTCCCGGTTCGGCAGTTCCAGGCGGCAGCCCCCCTGGGCCACCAGGTGGAAGGGGATGATGTGCTCGGTGCGGAACGGCAGCATCCGCGCCAGATGGCAGGCATCCGGCGTGAGCAGGGACCAGGGTTCGCCAAACTCGGCGCGCAGAAACACCGCGCCCGACAGATGCATGCTGCCCAGCAGGTCGGAGAGCAGGTCCGTGGCGCCAGGCGTTTCGGGCAAGACTCGCGGCGTTTCGATCATGGTCGCCTCCCGGAGTGGCTTCTAGCATGGTAGCAGGCGGGTGACGCGGGATTGCCCGGCACTGCCGGCATAGGAAGCCAAGCGAGAGGAGGTGGACCATGTTGATGTATCGGGAAAGCTACTGGTGGTACTGGCTCGTGACCGCGGTGTTGCTGTACCTCGGCCTGGCGGGCAACCCGGAGGGATTCTGGCTGGCCATCGGCCTGTCCGCGTTCCAGATCATCCATTTCCGCGCCCGGGCGGGCAGTTTCTCCGCCTTTCCCGTGCAGGTGCGCGTGGCCTACACGGCCATGCTGATCCTGTTCCTGCCCTTGCCCGTGCTGTACTGGATCCCGGCCATCGGCACCCTGGCGGTGGTGCTGTTCGGCTACTGCTTCCTGGCCCGTTGCCTGTCCCTCCTGCCGGGAAACCGCCGCGAGCCCCTGTCACTGAACCTGGTGCGCCGGACCTTCCTTTCCAGACCCGTCCGGGGCAGCGTGTTGCAGGGCCTGTCCGCGCTGCGCTGAATATCCCAAGAGGAGAACACCATGAGCATGCAATTCAACGAAATCGTCATCCATCTCGACGAGCCGATCGATGAAGCCACCCTGGAGGCCCTGGAACATGGCATCCGTCGGGACAAGGGCGTCATCTCGGTGGGGCATAGCCCCCGCCAGAACCATCTGATGATGGTCGTCTACGACACAACGGTGGCCCGAGGCGCCCAGTTCCTGCACCACTTCCGTGAACGGGGCCTGCATGCGCAGCTGATCGGGTTGTGAGCGGTCCGGGGGGTGTGGATGAAATTCGAGCCTGGCTCCTGCTGCCGCTGACCGCGGATCGTTGTCCGGGTCCAAGGGGAGGCGGGCCGGGCGTTCGTGGATGGGGGGCATGGGCGCGTCATCGCCTGGCCGGCTTGACCTTGTCCCTGCCGAGATCGCCGGGGGCGAGGTACAGCACGTAGGGCACCGAGCCCTCGTGGTTGGGTGGAGTCTCGTAGCCGATGACGAACAGCCCGCCCGCCGGCGCCTCCAGCAGGACTCTCGGGGTCAGCCGGCCGGCGATGGCCTGGTCCCAGGCCGGGTCCCCGTTGGCGGCATATTTGCGCAGATGCAGTGTCTTCCCGCTTCCCCATTCGGCTTCCGGGCCGCCGCTCACCAGGCAGCCGCCGTCGCGCAGGGCGAGCAGGCGGCTGCCTAGCTTGTGGTCTATGGCGCGTTGCCAGACCAGGCTGCCATCCGCCGCGTGGCGCTGGACGTACTGGCCTTCCATATCCACCCGGATGAGTGCGCAGAAACCGCCGTCGGGACTGGCGTCCAGTCCCCATACCTCCTCATCGCGCGGGCCGGTGAGGGTGACCTCGTCGCGGAACTGGAGATTGCGGTCCAGCCAGCCGATGCGCACGTCCTTGCCCGGGTTGTTCATCGTCGTGATGCCGATGCGGACACCCTGGGCCGACCGCCCGCCGGTGCTGAGACCCCGGTGGAACTCGTCGATCTGGGACGCCCAGAAGGCGGCGCGCGACTGCACCACCCGTCCCTCGGCCGTGATGTCCAGCCACCACACATTGCCCTCGCGGCTGGTGCCGAAGCCCAGCCCCAGCAGATGGCCATCCCCCCGCTCCACCAGGTCCCAGCCATAGGTGTCCGTCATGACCGGGCCCAGGCCGGGCGGCAAGCCCTGATAGGGCGTCACCTGCCAGAGCAGGTTGGCCTTCCCGTCCAGGCGCGCGAACCAGGCATGGGGCCGCGTGTCCCGGCAGCGGTGGCCGGCCACCAGCAGGGAACCGTCCGCGGCCTCGCGCAGCTTGGTGGGCAGTTCGCATGTTTGCGCGCCGGCGCTTTCGCTGTTCGCCAGGCGCTGCCGCCAGAGCACCTTGCCATCCGGCGTCAGCTTGACGAACTCCATGTGGTTTGGCGTGAACTCCCGGCCCAGGGCATGGATGCCCACCACCAGGTTGCCGTCCCGCGTCATGGTCGCCGCGCCGGAGTCGTCGAGATACACCAGCGGCAGGCGCTTGATCCAGGAGGCAGGCGCAGCCGAGGGTTGGGCATTTTTTTTCTGTGCTGCGAGCGCGCCTTCCATGCAGCCCACCAGCAACGCCAGGGAAACCAGGCATGCAGCCGACCCCCACGTCCTCATACGCGACAACCCAATCAGTGGCTCCATGATTTTCGGGGCGGACCGAATTGATTACTCGATTCCAAATCCGCGAATATCCATGCATACCGCGGAGCATTGATGGGTGCCATTAGGATCGCTCTCAACCACGGCTTTAAGTATCCAATCACCAAGATTCTGGCCGACAAAGCACAATGACTTTGCGGTTCCTTGCTGAGAGGATGCCATGGCACAGAAAGTGTGATGTCCCATATGACATTCCTGCACGCCTTTGCTTGTGGATATCAGCGAGTACCACAGCCAACTGACTCCCCTGTCAGTCCCTGATCCACTAGGTTCACAACTCATTTTCTTGTTCCCGTCGCTGGGTGGAGGAGTGATCACCTTGCCTGTGGGCGCTTTCACCGTGAAGCTGCCGGACCATGCGCCATAGCTCCTGCTGCTGACTCCGTTGCGTTGGCTGTCGCGATAGGATGACTGACCCGCAAGGCCTTCCACCTGCACGGCACCACCGCTGGCGGTATTGATGAGGCCCGCATGAACGGCCGCGGTGCAGATGGAGGAGTCATCCGTGTAGATGTCGGTCCCCCAAAGCCTTGGCACTATCTGACCCTTGGCCGGGCAGGTCACAAGCATCGATTTACCCGGACCCAGCTTCAGGTGGTTTGCCTGGGTGCCCCAGTCGACGGCTGACGTGCTGGGCGACGCAACGGGGGTGGATGGGACGGGCGGGGAAGCGGATGCACTGACTGAAGGTTTGACCGTGAAGCTGCCGCCCCAGCCACCATAGTTCCCGCTGTTGAGTCCGTTGCGCTGGCTGCCGCTGTAGGAGGGCTGGCCTCCAAGCCCTTCCACCAGCACGGTGCCGCCGCTGGCGGTATTGATGAGGCCCGCGTGCACAGCCGCGGTGCAGATGGAGGAATCATCCGTGTAGATGTCGGTTCCCCAAAGCCTTGGCACTATCTGACCCTTGGCCGGGCAGGTCACAAGCATCGATTTACCCGGACCCAGCTTCAGGTGATTTGCCTGGGTGCTCCACGCAATTGGTGTTGAGTCCCCGAGGACACACACTGGAATGAGCAGGGAAAGACCCGCGAACACTGTCAGGAATAGAGACTTCATGCGTCGTGCCGTCATGATGAGATCCCATCTGGTAGGTCGTGAAATTGGGGTTCGAACCCGACACAGCAAACTCGAACATCCCGTTTTCAATCTATGAGCAACCACTTTTTCAGCAAGGATTTTTTTCGGGAGATATTTCGAGACAAGCCCTTTTTCTCCAGACCCTGTTTCTCACCTTCCCGTCCACCGCCTTCGCCGCCCGGACACCCAATACCCGATCTTTTTTGTCGGGAAATGGTCTATAGGTCATAGCACCGGAGTGGGGGTATGGCCGCAAGTCCCATGGGCACGAATGGGCAGCGCGCCCCCGCATCAATGGAGGAAGGAGATGTGACATGAAAAAATTCGCGTCCCTGATCAGGGCATGGGAACAGTCGGCGGCCGGCGGCCTGGCGGCCCGGGAATACAGGGTGCGTCTGCCGCTCTGGGACGCGGCCCGCATCGCGGCCCTGACGGAAATGTACCCCCGGCGCAGCGAGACCGAACTGCTCTCCGAATTGCTGACCGCCGCCCTGGATGAACTGGAGGCCGCCATGCCCTACGTCCCGGGCCTCCATGTGGTGGCCGAGGACGAGGAGGGCAACCCCGTGCATGAAGACACGGGTCCCACGCCGCGCTTTCTCGAGTTGAGCCGGAAACACTTCGCTTCAATGGAAGGCGCCACGGAGTTCCCCCGGGAAAGGGCTTCGCCGTTCCCATCCCCCGAGGCGGTCAAGGCTTGGGGCGGCCCGGCTTTTCCCAGAGAGGAAGGACCTCGCCGTTCATGGCCAAGAGACCGCCCCCGGTGATGAAACACGGTAGGAGCGCCGCTTG
>CAZREY010000047.1:0-1021 GCA_964599015.1 uncultured Thiobacillus sp. | reverse complement strand
CGGCGCGATGCCAATGCCGGGGACGGACAAGGTTCGGCCCGCGAGCGGGCCTCCTACCGCCTCATCTGCAAGGTAACCATTCATGGCCAAAGGACCGCCCCCGGTGATGAAACACGGTAGGAGCGCCGCTTGCGGCGCGATGCCAATGCCGGGGACGGACAAGGTTCGGCCCGCGAGCGGGCCTCCTGCCGCCTCATCTGCAAGGTAACCGTTCATGGCCAAAATACCGCCCCCGGTGATGAAACACGGTAGGAGCGCCGCTTGCGGCGCGATCCCAATGCCGGGGGCGAACGGGGATTCGGCCCGCGAGCGGGCCTCCTACCGCTTCATGTTGCATGGCAAATGGAGGACATCATGAAAAGTAATGTTTGTGGCATCGACAGGATCGGACGCGTCGTCGTCGGTATCGTGCTGGTGGGGGTGAGCCTGCTGGCGCCCGACCTGGACATGGTCTGGCGGGGCGTCCTGCTGGTCATCGCCGCCGTGGCCCTGGTGACGGCGGCCATCCGCTTTTGCCCGGCCAATGCCTTGCTGGGCCTCAACTGCTGTGAGCGGAAAGAGGAATGAGGGCGGGCGACAAGCCCGTCTGGACCCCGGCGGAACTCCACCGCCAACTGAACACGGGCAGCCCCTTCGCCATCCTGGACGTGCGCAACAGGGATGAATTCGAGGCCTGGCGCATCGAGGGGCGGACGCCGGTTCCGACCCTGGGCATCCCCTATTACGAGCTGGTGGACCTGGAAGACGAGGAGGAGGACATCGCCGCGGCGGTGGCCCGCTCCGCCCCGGAGCGGCTGAAGCATGCACTGCCCCGGGAGGGGCCTGTGCTGGCGGTCTGCGCCCGGGGCGACACCTCCACCCATGTGGCCGAGGGCCTGCGGCGGCTGGGCTACCGGGCCTACAACCTGGAAGGCGGCATGGCGGCCTGGGGCAACCACTACGAAACCCGGGCCGTGGAGGACACCGGGCGGCTCGCGATCCTGCAGGTCAGCCGGTCCGCCCGGGGCTGCCTGGGCTACCT
>CAZREY010000046.1:0-11730 GCA_964599015.1 uncultured Thiobacillus sp. | reverse complement strand
GCCCCCAGTTCCAGGCCCTGAAGGCCAACCCGGAAGTGATGATCGCCACCCCCGGCCGCCTCATCGACCACCTGGAGCGGGGCCGCATCGACTTCTCCCGCCTGGAGGTGGTGGTGCTGGACGAGGCCGACCGCATGCTGGACATGGGCTTCGTGGAGGACATCGAGAACATCGTCGCCCGCACCCCCGAGACCCGCCAGACCCTGCTGTTCTCCGCCACCCTGGACGGCAGCGTGGGACGCATCGCCCGGGAGATGACCCGGGACCCGCAACGCATCGAGGTGGCCACCCAGGCCGAGCACAAGGCCAACATCGACCAGCGCCTGCTGTTCGTGGACGATATCGGCCACAAGCACCGCCTGCTGGACCACCTGCTGCGGGACGCCGACCTGACCCAGGCGGTGGTGTTCACCTCCACCAAGCGCAGCGCCGAGGAGCTTTCGGAAGACCTGATGGAAAAGGGCTTCTCCGCCTCCGCCCTCCACGGCGACATGCCCCAGCACAAGCGTAACCGCACCCTGCAACGCCTGCGGGACGGCCAGACCCGGGTGCTGGTGGCCACCGACGTGGCCGCCCGGGGCATCGACGTGGCCGGCATCAGCCACGTGATCAACTTCGACGCCCCCCGCCAGGCCGAGGACTACGTGCACCGCATCGGCCGCACGGGCCGGGCCGGCCGGACCGGCGTCGCTTTCACCATGGTGAACGGCCGGGAACGGGGCCTGGTGCGGGACATCGAGCGCTACACCGGCGAGAAGGTGCGTATCGACGTGATCCCGGGCCTGGAACCCCGGGCCCGCATCGATCACGAACCCCGCCGCAAGTCCGGCGCCGACTGGAAGGCCAAGCCCCGGGGCGAATGGCAGGGCAAGCCCCGCGCCGGCCAGCCCTCCTTCGGCCGCAAGCCCGAGGGCATGGGTTACGGTGGTGGCGGCTGGAAGGGCGAAGCCCGTCCCGCCCGGGACGGTAACCGCGACGGCGGCAACTGGGGTCGTGGCGAGGTTCGTCAGGGGGAGCGCGGCGGTTTCAACAACAGCTGGAGCAAACCCGAGGGTCAGCGCGTCCGGCCCGAAGCGAACGGCAACACTTGGGCCAAGCCCGAGGGCCAGCGTTCCCGCCCCGAGGCTAACGGCAACACCTGGGGCAAGGCTGCCCAAGACAAGCCGGCCTGGAAGAAGGGCAACAGCTGGGGCGAACGCAGCCACGGTGGCCCCAAGGGCGGCAACACCAGCCCCAAAGGGACCCGCACTGACTGGTAAGACCCGTCAGGGGGGGCAGCGCCAGTCCACCTGCTCCCCCGGCCGGCCGGCAAAATGCCCTGCATTGATCTCCAGCACGTAGGCGATGGGCTCCGCCGGCTCATGGATGGGGCAGGGGCCTTCACCGCAGGTGACCAGGCGCTCGCTGCCCACCACCCGCCGCCCCGGGTTGATCCAGACCAGATCGATGGGAAAGCGCATGCCCCGCATCCAGAACCCATGCACATCCGGTTCGGGCAGCACGAACCACATGCCTTCTCCGGCGGCCAGTCCTTCCCGCCCGGCCAGGCCCCGTTCCCGTTCCTCGGTCGTGTGGGCCACGGCCACGCGCCATGCCTGCTGGCCGATGCGCACTTCCCGGGCCTGCTGTGGCGGGCAGGGGGGTTGCGCCAGGCTGGGCGAAGCCGGTGCCGCCATTAGAATGACGGCCCCCAGCGTGCAAGCCAGCGCATTTTTCATCCCGTAGTCCCTTCGAATACCACTTTCATGCGATTCAACGTCACCCATAGCGAAGGCCATGCCCGTCGCGGCGTGCTCGAAACCGCCCACGGCACCGTGCAGACCCCGGTGTTCATGCCCGTCGGTACCGTGGGCACGGTGAAGGGGGTCACTCCCCACGAGCTCCAGGACCTGGGGGCCCAGGTCGTGCTGGGCAACACCTTCCACCTGTGGCTGCGGCCCGGCCTGGACGTCATCGCCGCCCACGGCGGCCTGCACGGCTTCATGCACTGGCAGGGCCCCATCCTCACCGACTCGGGCGGCTTCCAGGTGTGGAGTCTGACCCATCTGCGCAAGATCACGGAACAGGGGGTCAAGTTCGCCTCCCCCCTGGACGGCCAGCGCCTCATGCTCTCGCCGGAGAAGAGTATGCAGATCCAGCGGGTGCTGAACTCGGACATCGTCATGATCTTCGACGAATGCACCCCCTATCCGGCGGACCGGGACACGGCCCGGCAGTCCATGGAACTGTCCCTGCGCTGGGCGGCCCGCTCCAAGGCGGCCCATGAGGGCAACCCCAACGCCCTCTTCGCCATCGTCCAGGGCGGCATGTACGAGGACCTGCGGGAGCGTTCCCTGGAGAAGCTGGTGGAGATCGGCTTCGACGGCTACGCCCTGGGAGGCCTCTCGGTGGGGGAGCCCAAGGAGGACATGGAACGCATCCTGGACCACATGGGCCACCGCCTGCCCGCGGACAAGCCCCGCTATCTCATGGGGGTGGGCACGCCGGAGGACATCGTCTTCGCCGTGTCCCGGGGCATCGACATGTTCGATTGCGTCATGCCCACCCGCAATGCCCGCCACGGCCTGCTGTTCACCTGGCAGGGGGACCTGCGCATCAAGAACGCGCGCTTCAAGGCGGACACGGGGCCCATCGACCCGGCGTGCGACTGCTATACCTGCCGGCACTACAGCCGGGCCTACCTGCACCACCTGCAACGGGCCGGGGAGATGCTGGGGGCGCGGCTGAACTCCATCCACAACCTGCGCTTCTACCAGGCCTTCACCACCCAACTGCGGCAAGCTCTGGAGCAGGGTGGGTTCCAGGCATGGGCACGGGAATTCCTGGGCCGGCGGGGTGGCGGCTGAGACGGAAAAGCGGGGGGAGACAAAAAAACAGGTGGCCGGGGCCACCTGTGCAATTCGCAATCTCTTGCGACCGTTCTGACTACTGCTGCAACTGGCGCGCGCCAAGGCACGCGGCAATAAGCAAGGCCATGGTAGGCCGGAAGCACTGCCCTGTAATGCGTGGGCGAACGTAAGGGAATCCCATACGGCCCGGCCTGAGCGGGGGCTTCAGGGCCCGGGTGCCTCCTCCTCGGCGCGGGACGAGGCCAGGTGCAACAGTTCCGCCATGGGCTTCAGGGCGGAGCTGTCCTCCCGGAAGGGCAGGTTCTCCACCATGGGGCGCAGGGCATCCACCATCTGGTCCAGGGCCACGTCGGGCAGTCGCTCCATTGCCGTCTTGAGGATGTTCTGGCCGTGCTCGGGCGTGGCCTCGGCCAGCCGCTTGCCCGCCTCGGTCAGGTAGTGGCCTGCGGACTGCTCGTCCGCCAGGGCTTGGCGCACGGCGAGGCCCCGGCTCGTCAGGGCCTGGAGCAGGTCCTCGGCGGTGGCACGGTGTACCGCCATCACCTTGGCCAGATCCACCGCCCGCAACCCCGGGGCCTGGTGCAATTCCAGGATGGCCCAGAGCTGGGGGGCGGCGAGGCCGTGCCGGGCTTCCGTCCATTCCGCGTGGCGGCGCACCGCATCCATGATCACGCGGAACAACTTGATGGCGCCGCGCACGGTTTCCTTGCGGCGGGCCCGGGCGACCACGGGGTCCGCTTCGGGGTTCGGAAAGCTGTGTTTGTGTCGGAGGGTTCCCATGGCCGCATTTTCGGCGAGGCCGCCACGGGGCTTCATGGGGGTTGTCGCGTACGGGAAGGCCCTACATCGATCAGTCAGCCCTGATCCAAGGGGGTGGCCTCCAGGTACATGCGCACCAGATCCGGCAGGCTGCGGGCCTGCATCTTTTCCATCATGCGGGCCTTGAAGACCTCCACCGTGCGAGGGCTGATGTCCAGCTCCACGGCGATATCCCGGTTGGGCTTGCCCGCCACGGTGAGTTCCATGACCTGGCGTTCCCGTTCGGAGAGGCGGGCCATGCGCGCGGCGATCTCCCGGGAATGGGCCTGGGCGGCGGACTGGCGCGCATCCCGGGAGATGGCCTCCCGCACCGCGTCGATGAGGGCCTCCTCGGCATATGGTTTTTCCAGGAAATCCACCGCCCCGGCCTTGAGGGCGGCCCGGGCGTGGGCGATGTCGCCGTGGCCGGTGAGGAAGACGATGGGCAGGCGGGATCCCCGCGCCGCCAGGGCCTGTTGCAGGGCCAGGCCGTCCATGCCGCCCATGCGCAGGTCCAGCAGCAGGCAACCGCGCCATTCCGGCTGCCAGGCCGCCAGGCAGTCCTCGGCGCTGGCGAAGACCCGGCAGCGCCAGCCGCGGAACTCCAGCAGCAGAGCGAGGGAGTCGCGCACGGCCTCGTCGTCGTCAACGATGGTGATGGTCGGGTTCGGCATGGGGTTCGGCGTGGGGGAGGAGGGGCAGGGTAAAGCAGAAGCGGGTGGGCGGGGAGTCCTCCAGCCACAGTGCGCCGCCGTGGGCTTCCACGAGGGTGTGGCTGATGGCCAGCCCCAGGCCCATGCCTTCTGGCTTGGTGGTGACGAAGGAATCGAACAGGCGATCCCGCAGGTCGGCGGCGATGCCCGGGCCGTTGTCCTGGACGCAGAAGCGCAGCCTGTTGTCGCCCAGGCGCTCGGCCCGGATCAGGATTTCGCCCCCGCCGGGGTGGCCGGGGCCCTGGCCGGTCAGGGAGTCGATGGCGTTCACCAGCAGGTTGTGCAGCACGGTGCCGATCTGGATACGGTCGGCCTGGACGGGGGGCAGGCCATCCTGCACCGAAACCGTCAGGTGGATGCCGGCCCGTTCCGCCCGCCGGCGGGCGGGCGAGAGGCCTTCCTCGATCAGTTCGGCGGCGCTGACGGCTTCCAGGCGCAGGCCACCACCGCGGAAAAATTCCCGCAGGCGGCGCACCACCTGGCCGGCCCGGGTGGATTCCCGGTCGATCTTTTCCAGGGTTTCGCCCAGGCGCGCGGCATGTTCGCCGGGCCGGGCCAGCATGGCCCGGGCGGCCCGGGCATAGTTGGCCAGGGCGGACAGGGGCTGATTCAGCTCGTGGGCGATGGCCTGGGCCATCTCCCCGGCGGAGGCCAGGCGCATGGCCTGGTTCAGTTCCGCCTCCCGCCGGTGCAGCTTTTCCTCCGTCGCCCGCCGCGCTGTCACCGTCATGCCCAGGAACAGGCCGGTGATGGCCAGGCCCAGCATCAGCATCTGGAACTCCACCACGGCGACGGAGCGCAGGCCCCGCCAGTCCAGGATGGCGTTGAGGCCCACGTGGGTGAAGGCCAGGGCCAGGGTGGCCCCCTGGATGCCATGGCGCATGCAGACCCAGATCAGGGGCAGGAAGAGCAGGTAGAAGAACTTGAATTCGTCCGTGTACTTGACGCCGAAGATCACGCCCAGGGCCAGGATGATGGTCAGCCCCTGCAGCAGCATTTCCCGGCTGGGGCGCCAGGCACGCAGGCTCTGCCAGTCATGGCCGGCATGGACCAGCACCAGGGGGGCGACGATGAGCAGGCGGATCAGGGCGCCCACCCAGTAGTTCACCAGGTCGGCGAGCCAGGCCCACACATCCGGCGCCGCTTCCGGGCTGCGGGAGAACACGTGCACGCCCGCGTCCAGCCAGGCCGCCAGCACGGCGGCCAGCAGGAACCAGGACAGGTCCCGCTGGCTCAGCAGGCGCGCATCGATCTTCAGGCCGTGCTTCAGCCAGGTGCTGATGCCCAGCAGGCCCAGCATCAGCAGGGCGGAGGCCCACAGGGCGGCCAGGGGGGATTCGGGCAGGCCGTGGATGGGCAGGCCGATGAGGAACACCACGGCGATGAGCCAGGGGGCGTAGCGGGCGCCGAACAGCAGCAGGATGGCCAGGGCGAGCCCCAGGGGGGGCGTCCAGGGGGCCAGGGCCAGGGGCAGCACGGTCTGGGGGTTGCTGGCGGCATCCAGCACCAGGCTGCCCAGGGCATAGGCCAGCAGGACTTTCCAGGAAATGGAGGCAGTGGACGGCACGGATGAGGGCGGCGGGAGAGGTTGGCCCATGATTCTATTGCGCGGCATGAAAAACCGCCCCGGGCGGGTAGAATGTTGGCGCATTATCAACTCTTTTGCCCAGAACCATGCTGATTTCCCCCGCCTACGCCGCCGATCCCGCCCAGCCGGACCCCATCATGAGCTTCCTGCCCCTGATCGTCCTTTTCGTGCTGTTCTATTTCCTCATCATCCGTCCCCAGATGAAGCGGGCCAAGGACACGAAGAAGATGCAGGAAGCCATCCAGAAGGGCGACGAAGTCGTCACCATGGGCGGCCAGCTGGGCAAGGTGGTGAAGATCACCGACCAGTACGTCACCCTGGACATCGGCGGCGGCACCGAAAGCATCTTCCAGCGCGGCACCGTGCAGGCCGTGCTGCCCAAGGGCACCATCAAGGACCTGTGATCCTGTCGGGAAACGGGAAAAGGGAAATGGGAAACGTGCATCAGCGTGCCTGTTTTTTCCGTTCTTCACGTTTCCCGTTTCTCGTTTCTCTTTTCCCGGTCTTGAAATGAACCGCTACCCCCTCTGGAAATACATCGTCGTCGGCGTGGCCCTGGTCATCGCCTTCCTCTACACACTGCCCAATTTCTTCGGTGAGGTGCCGGCGGTGCAGGTGACGCCGGTGCGCACCACGGAGAAGGTGGACGCGACCCTCTTGCAGCGGGTGGAGTCCACCTTGGGTACGGCCGGCATCAAGCCCCTGGGCGTGGCCATGGACCCCCGGGGCATCAAGGCCCGGTTCGCCGACACGGAAACCCAGCTCAAGGCCAAGGATGCCCTGCAGGCCGGCCTGGGCCAGGGCTACACCGTGGCCCTGAACCTGCTGGCCGCCTCCCCTGACTGGCTCACCTCCATCGGCGCCCTGCCCATGTACCTGGGCCTGGACCTGCGCGGCGGCGTGCACTTCCTGTTGCAGGTGGACATGCCCAAGGCCCTGGAGAAGACGGCGGAACGTTACCAGGGGGATGTCCGCACCCTGCTGCGGGAGAAGAAGGTGCGCTACCTGAGCATCGGCCGGGAGGGCACCCAGGTTTACGTCAAGTTTCGTGACGCCGCCCAGCGGGACGAGGCCCGCAAGGCCATCGAGGACGCCTACCCCGACCTGGTGCTGGCGGACAGCCAGGGCGACGGGGAATTCAGCCTGAACGCCACCCTCTCCAAGCCCGCCCAGACCAAGACCCAGGAATTCGCCCTGCAGCAGAACCTGACCACCCTGCGCAACCGGGTGAACGAACTGGGCGTGGCGGAGCCGGTGATCCAGCAGCAGGGCATCGACCGGGTGGTGGTGCAGCTGCCCGGCGTGCAGGACACGGCCAAGGCCAAGGAGATCCTGGGCCGCACCGCCACCCTGGAGATCCGCATGGTGGACGAGGAGCGCATGCAGGACCCGGCCCAGGTGCAGTCCGCCATCGCCGGCCAGGTGCCCTTTGGCACGGAGTTGTACTCCGAGCGTAACGGCGCGCCCCTGCTGGTGAAGCGGGAGGTGGTGCTCACGGGCGAATACATCACCGACGCCCAGCCCGGCTTCGACAGCCAGACCAACCAGGCCGCCGTGCACGTGAACCTGGACGGCCGGGGCGCCCGCATCTTCAAGAACGTGACCCGGGATAACGTGGGCAAGCGCATGGCCATCCTGCTCATCGAGAAGGGCAAGACGGAGATCGTCACCGCGCCGGTGATCCGGGAGGAGATCGGCGGCGGCCGGGTGCAGATCACGGGCATGGATTCCCCCCAGGAGGCCTCCGACGTGGCACTGCTGCTGCGGGCCGGCGCCCTGGCGGCCCCCATGGAGATCGTGGAGGAACGCACCGTGGGCCCCAGCCTGGGGGCCGACAACATCGAGCGGGGCTTCAATTCGACCCTGATCGGCTTCGCCCTCATCGCCCTGTTCATGGTGGTCTACTACCAGGGCTTCGGCTTCGTCTCCGTGCTGGCCCTGGCCACCAACATGTTCCTGCTGGTGGCCCTGCTGTCCATGCTCCAGGCCACCCTGACGCTGCCGGGCATCGCCGGCATCGCCCTGACCCTGGGCATGGCCATCGACGCAAACGTCATCATCGCCGAGCGCATCCGCGAGGAGTTGCGCAACGGCATGTCGCCCCAGGCGGCCATCTTCGCCGGCTACGAGCGGGCCTGGGACACCATCCTGGACTCCAACATCACCACCCTCATCGCCGGCATCGCCCTGTTCTGGCTGGGCTCCGGGCCGGTGCGGGGCTTCGCCGTGGTGCTCTGCCTGGGCATCCTCACCTCCATGTTCAGCGCCATGACGGTGTCCCGGGCCCTGGTCAACCTCACCTTCGGCCGGGCCAAGCGCCTGACCAAGGTCTCCATCTGATAGGGGCGCAGCATGATCGAGCTCTTCCACGTCAAGAAGGACATCCCCTTCATGCGCTTCGCGCGCAGCACCATCTTTTTCTCGGTGGCCTTCATCGTCGCCGCCATCGCCCTGCTGGCCACCAAGGGCCTGAACCTGGGGGTGGACTTCACCGGCGGCACGGTGATGGAGGTCGGTTACCCCAAGGCCGCCGATATCCCCGCCATCCGGGGGGTGCTGGCGCGGGCGGGTTACGCCGATGCCCAGGTGCAGAACTTCGGCACCGCCAGCGAGGTGCTGGTGCGCCTGCCGGTGAAGGCGGGGGTGACCTCGGCCCAGTTGTCGGAGAAGGTGATGGCCGTGTTGAAGCAGGCCGACCCGAGTACCGAGCTGCGGCGGGTGGAATTCGTCGGCCCCCAGGTGGGCAAGGAGCTACTGGAGGACGGCTCCCTGGCCCTGCTGGTGGTGTCCATCGGCATCGTGCTTTACCTGTCCCTGCGCTTCGAGTGGCGCATGGCCGTGGGGGCCATCTTCGCCACCGCCCACGACATCTTCATCGTCCTGGGGGTGTGGTCCCTGTTCCAGTGGGAGTTTTCCCTCACCGTGCTGGCGGCGGTGCTGGCCATCCTGGGCTATTCCGTGAACGACACCGTGGTGGTGTTCGACCGCATCCGCGAGAACTTCAAGAAGACCCGCATGACCAACGTGGCGGCCATCATGGACAACGCCAAGACCGCCACCCTGTCCCGCACCATCATCACCAGCGGCACCACTCTGATCATGGTGCTGGCCATGCTGGTGCTGGGGGGCGAGGTGTTGTACGGCTTCGCCCTGTGCCTGACCATAGGCATCCTGGTGGGCACCTATTCCTCCGTGCTGGTGGCCAGCCCCATCACCATGTGGCTGGGGGTATCCCGGGAAGACTTCATCAAGCCGGTGAAGCCCGAGTCCGGAGCCATGGTCTGAACAGCCGCGAGATTCAAGAGGCAGGATGCAAGGCATCCGATGCCTGATTTCCAAGGAGTGGACATGCGTGCCGGATTACTGATTTTGCTTTGTGCCCTGGGCTTCAGCACCGCCGCCCCGGCGGCCACCGTGCTGGTGGACAAGACCATCGCCGGCTTCGCCTCGCCGGAGAGCGTGGCGGTGGCGGGCAACGACGTGTTCGTCTCCAACCTGGGCGTGAAACTGGAGCCCATGGAAAAGGACGGCGACGGCTTCATCTCCCGCCTGGACCGCCAGGGCAACATCAAGGCCCTGCGCTGGGCGGACAAGCTCAACGGCCCCAAGGGCCTGCTGGCCCTGGAGGGCGTGCTCTACGTGGTGGACATCGACCGGGTGCTGGGATTCCGGGTATCCGACGGCAAGCGGGTGTTCGACCTGGATATGTCCGCCACGGGGGGCAGGTTCTTCAACGCCCTGGCCCGCTTCGACAACCGCCGCCTCCTGGTGTCGGCCACGGACCTGAGCAAGGTCTTCGTCATCGACCTGGGCAAGCGCGCTTACAGTGAGCTGGCCTTCGACACGCCCCCCAGTGGCCCCAACGGCCTGAAGAAGACGGGCAACCGCCTGGTGGTGGTGGAATGGGGCACGGACAACCAGGCCAACGGCACCGTCAAGACCTATCGCCTGGAGGGCTGGGCCGCCGCGAAGCTGGACAAGCAGTTCAAGCCCGAGCCCGCCGGGTACTTCGACGGCGTGGTGGACATGGGCGCCAACCGCTGGCTGGTGTCCAACTGGGTCAGGTTCGAGCCCGCCGGCCTGCTGCAGGTGGTGGACACCCGGACCGGCCAGATCAGCGTGGCCAACCCCAGGATCCCCATCGCCGGCCCCGCCGACATGTTCCTGGACGACCAGGGCAAGCTGTGGGTGCCGGGCATGATGGAAGGCAAGGTCTATCGCATGACCCTGCGGCGCTGACCCGGCCCTCCCGCCGCCGTGGAACTGCTCACCCTGGCCATCGATATCGTCCTGCACCTGGACAAGCACCTGGTGCTGCTGGTGCGGGAATACGGCGTGTGGGTGTACGCCATCCTGTTCCTGATCGTCTTCATGGAAACGGGCTTCGTGGTGACGCCCTTCCTGCCGGGGGACTCCCTGCTCTTCGTGGCGGGGGCCGTGGCGGCAGCCGGGGGCATGGATCCCTTCGTGCTGGCCGGCACCCTCATCGTCGCGGCCCTGTGCGGCGACAACGTGAACTACACCATCGGCCGATTCCTGGGGCCCCGGGTCTTCCAGTTTGAAGGCAGCCGCTTCCTCAAGCGGGAGAACCTGGACCATACCCACGCCTTCATGGAGCGGCACGGCCCCAAGGCCATCATCATCGCCCGCTTCGTGCCGGTGGTGCGCACCTTCGTCCCCTTCGTATGCGGCATCGGCCGACTCACCTATGCCCGCTTCCTGGGTTTTTCCGTGCTGGGGGCTATCCTTTGGGTAGGGTTATTGGTGCCGGCGGGCTACTTCTTCGGCAACCTGCCCATCGTCAAGAACAATCTGACGGTGGTGATTATGTTGATCATCTTGATGTCATTGTTGCCGGGCATTCTGGAATACCTCCGTCACAGGTCAGCCCGGCCGGCCGCCTGAGCCGACAGCGTTGACAGTACCGGGCTTACACAACTAGAGTTCAAACATAATTTAGATCAAATCTAAATATTCCCGCATTCCCGGCACGGGTTCTTGCCGGGCAAACCATCCGAGGAGTTCTCCATGCAACTGAAAGGCTCAAAAACCGAGCAGCATCTGAAAGATGCCTTCGCCGGCGAATCCCAGGCCAACCGTCGCTATCTGTACTTCGCATCCAAGGCCGACGTGGAAGGCTACAACGACGTGGCTGCCCTGTTCCGTTCCACCGCCGAAGGCGAGACCGGCCATGCCCACGGCCACCTGGAGTACCTGGAGCAGTGTGGCGACCCCGCCACCGGCCTGCCTTTCGGCCCCACCGCCGACAACCTGAAGACCGCCGTGGCCGGCGAGACCCACGAGTACACCGACATGTACCCGGGCATGGCCAAGGACGCCCGCGCGGAAGGTTTCGACGAGATCGCCGACTGGTTCGAAACCCTGGCCAAGGCTGAGCGTTCCCACGCCAACCGTTATCAGAAGGCCCTGAACGAACTGGGTGCCTGATAGTCGCCCCCTCCCCTCCGGGGGAGGGCTGGGGAGAGGGAGGGCCCCGGAGGGCTCCCTCTCCCCAGCCGATAAGGCTTGAGTCTGGATTTCCCAAACAACACGCACATCGAGGACCCGCCATGGCCGCCATTCGCGAAGGCAATCTGGAAGCGCCTACCCGTCACCCGCTGGATTGGCAAAACCCCGACTTCTACGACGAAACCTCCCTGTTCAAGGAAATGGAGCGGGTGTTCGACATCTGCCACGGTTGCCGCCGTTGCGTGTCCCTGTGCCAGTCCTTCCCCACCCTGTTCGACCTGGTGGACGGATCCGAGTCCATGGAAGTGGACGG
>CAZREY010000045.1:10426-11839 GCA_964599015.1 uncultured Thiobacillus sp. | reverse complement strand
GCCAAGTGCTACGGCGGCGACATCACGCGCAAGAAGAAGCTGCTGGAAAAGCAGAAGGAAGGCAAGAAGCGCATGAAGCAGGTGGGCAACGTGGAAATCCCCCAGGAAGCCTTCCTGGCCATCCTGCAGGTCGGCGAGAAATGATGCCCCCCCACTCCCTACTTTCCACTCCCTACTACCCATGAATTTTGCCCTGATCCTGTTCCTGGCCCTGGTGATCACCGGCGGCATCTGGCTCATCGACCACCTGTTCCTGGCCCGGCACCGGGCGGCGGACGGCAAGCTGCCCATTTTGGTGGATTACTCCAAGAGCTTCTTTCCGGTCATCCTGGTGGTGTTCCTGCTGCGCTCCTTCCTGGTGGAGCCCTTCAAGATACCCTCCGGTTCCATGCTGCCCACCCTGCTGGTGGGGGACTTCATCCTGGTGAACAAGTACACCTATGGCATCCGCCTGCCGGTGATCAACAAGAAGATCCTGGATGTCAGCCAGCCCGCCCGGGGCGATGTCATGGTGTTCCGCTTTCCCCAGGACCCTTCCCTGGACTACATCAAGCGGGTGGTGGGCCTGCCCGGCGACGTGGTGGAGTATCGGGAGAAGCGCCTCATCATCAACGGCAAGCCCGTGGCCATCCGGCCCGAGGGCCAGTTCGAATACACGGGCCAGGGCCTCAACTTCATCCGCGGCGATACCTGGCGGGAACAACTGGGGGCCCATGGTCACATTGTCATGACCCTCGCCGGGGAGCCGCCGGTGCGCGTCTATGAGGTGGCGGGCAATTTCCCCCACCGGAACAATTGCAGCTACAGCGAATCCGGGTTCAAATGCGCCGTGCCGGCGGGACATTACTTCATGCTGGGGGACAACCGGGACGCCTCCAACGACTCCCGCTACTGGGGCTTCGTGCCGGACGGGAACATCGTGGGTCGTGCCTTCTTCATCTGGTGGAACTTCGATGATTTCCTGCATGTGGTGAGCACCCTGTCCAAGCCGGACAGGATCGGCTCCACCATCGACTGAACCTAGATAGGAGATACCATGCGTAAACAACTGGGCATGTCCCTTGGCGGGCTCATCCTGTTGCTGTTGCTTTGCGTGTTCGCGGTCTACGTGGCGGCCCGCACGGTGCCGGCCTACATGGACTACTGGTCCTTGCAGCACGTCATGGAAAATTCCCTGACAGCCCTGGGCGAAGAAAAACTCACGCCCCAGGTCATCCGCTCCCGTTTCAGCAAGGAACTGAGCCTCAACAACATCAAGACGGTGACGGCGGCGGACCTGGAAATCGAGCCGACCCAGGCGGGCTTCAAGCTGACCGCCGAATACAGCGTGAAAGAACCCTTCTGGCGCGAAATCCATCTGTGCATGGATTTCAAGGCGGAAAGGGAATCCAACTAAGCCGGATCATGCCCGCC
>CAZREY010000045.1:0-10416 GCA_964599015.1 uncultured Thiobacillus sp. | reverse complement strand
CACGGCCAAACTGGAGCAGCAGCTCGGCCACGTCTGGACCAGCCGGGACCTGCTCCTCCAGGCCCTGACCCATCGCAGCTACGGCGCCCAGAACAACGAGCGCCTGGAGTTCCTGGGAGACGGCGTACTCAACTGCGTGGTGGGCCTCATGCTCTACCGCCGCTTCCCCGATCTGCCCGAAGGACGCCTGTCCCGCCTGCGGGCCAACCTGGTCAACCAGGACTCCCTCCACGCCCTCGCCCAGGAACTGGACCTGGGCCGCTACCTGCGCCTGGGGGAAGGGGAGATGCGCAGCGGCGGCGCCCAACGCCCCTCCATCCTGGCCGATGCCCTGGAATCCCTGCTGGGGGCCACCTTGCTGGACGCGGGCTTCGACACGGCCCAGGCCATGGTGGAACGCCTGTTCGGGCCTCATGTATCGGCCATCAACCCCAGTTCCCAGGGCAAGGATGCCAAGACCCGCCTGCAGGAATGGCTGCAACCCAGACGCTACGGCCTGCCCGCCTACACCCTGCTGGATACCAGCGGCCAGGCCCATGCCCAGACCTTCCATGTGGAATGCCGCATCGATCCCCTGGGGGTGGTGACCCGGGGTCAGGGCGGCAGCCGCAAGGCGGCGGAACAACAGGCGGCGGCCGCCGCCTTGGCCATCCTGGAAAAAACATGAGCATGTGCGAAGGCGGCAACCCCGCGGGTGCATTTCGTACCGGGGTCATCGCCGTGGTGGGGCGCCCCAATGTAGGCAAGTCCACCCTGGTGAACGCCCTGGTGGGGGCCAAGGTCAGCATCGTCTCCAGCAAGCCCCAGACCACGCGCCACCGCATCCTGGGGGTGCGCACGGAGGCCGACGCCCAGTTCATCTTCGCCGACACGCCCGGCTTCCAGACCCGCTACAAGAGCGCCCTCAACCAGGCCATGAACCGTTCCGTCACCCAGGCCCTGGCGGAGGTGGACCTGGTGCTGTGGCTGGTGGAGGCCATGAAGTTCACCCCCGCCGATGAGCGCATCCTGCCCCTGCTGCCCCGGGACAAGCCCGTGGTGCTGGTGGTGAACAAGGTGGACACCGTGGCCGACAAGACCAAGCTACTGCCCTTCCTGCAAAAAATGGCCCAGCAGTTCGCCTTCGCCGAGATCGTGCCCCTGAGCGCGGAGCAGGCCAGGGACGCGGCCCGCCTGCCCGCCATCCTCAAGCCCTACCTGCCGGAGGGTGAGCCCTGGTTCGCCGAGGACGACATCACCGACCGGTCCTCCCGCTTCCTGGCGGCGGAGATCGTGCGGGAGAAGGTGTTCCGCCTCACCGGCGACGAAATCCCCTATGCCGTGGCTGTCACCATCGAGCAATTCGAAGAGACGCCCAAGCTGTTCCGCATCGGCGCCGTGGTGTGGGTGGACCGGGAGGCCCACCGCCCCATCCTGCTGGGCAACAAGGGGGAGCACATCAAGCGCATCGCCACCGAGGCCCGCCAGGACATGGAGAAGCTGTTCGACCGCAAGGTCTTCCTGGAACTGTGGGTGAAGGTGAAGGGAGGCTGGGCGGACGACGCGCGCCTCATCAAGCAGTTCGGCTATGAATAGCCCCAGGGCAGGAGGCCCGCTGGCGGGCCGATCTCATGAGTGAACGCGTCGACCACGAGGCGGCCTTCATCCTGCACACCCGCCCCTGGCGCGAAACCAGCCTGATCGTCGACGTCCTGTCCCGCCACCACGGCCGCCTGGGCCTGGTGGCCCGGGGGGCGCGGCGGCAAAGCTCGTCCCTCAAGGCCCGGCTGGTGTCCTTCCAGCCCCTGCACCTGTCCTGGTTCGGCAAGGGGGCCCTGCGCACCCTCCATGGCGCCGAATGGCAGGGGGGGGATTTCAACCTGCGGGGCCACGGCCTCATGTGCGGCTTCTACCTCAACGAGCTGCTGTTGCGCCTGCTGCCGGAAGGCGACCCCCACGAGACCCTGTTCGACCACTACCGGGCCACCCTGGGCCACCTGAACCGGCGGGGGGACGTGGAGCCCATCCTGCGCCGCTTCGAACTGGACCTGCTGTCCGAACTGGGCTACGCCCAGCCCCTGGGCCATACGGCGGCGGGAGGGGAAATCCGGGCCTCCGACCGCTACGGCTACGAGTTCGGCGTGGGGGTTGTTCCCCCGCGGCCGGGAGCCGCCACCTACGAGGGCAGCACCCTGCTTGACCTGGCCCGGGGCGACCTGAGCCGCCCCGCCACCCTGGCGGAGGGTAAACTCCTCATGCGCGGCCTGCTGGCCCACTACCTGGGCGAGAAACCCCTCGCCACCCGGCAACTCCTCATCGACCTGCAGAAACTATGACTACCGCCTTTTCCCCCATCCGCCTGGGCGTCAACATCGACCACGTGGCCACCCTGCGCCAGGCCCGGGGCACCCGCTATCCCAGCCCCGTCCAGGCCGCCCTGCTGGCGGAGACCGCCGGGGCGGACTCCATCACCCTGCACCTGCGGGAGGACCGGCGCCACATCCAGGACGCGGACGTGCGCATCCTGCGGGGCCTGCTGGCCACCAGGATGAACCTGGAGATGGCCATCACCGACGAGATGCTGGCCATCGCCCTCCAAGTGCAGCCCCAGGATGCCTGCCTGGTGCCGGAGCGGCGCCAGGAACTCACCACGGAAGGGGGCCTGGACGTGGCGGGCCAGTTCGAAAAAACGCAACACGCCTGCAAGGTGCTGGGGGAGGCGGGCATCCGCGTGTCCCTGTTCATCGATGCCGACGCCCGCCAGCTGGAGGCCGCCAAGGCCGCCGGCGCCCCCGTGGTGGAGATCCACACCGGCGCCTACGCCGAGGCGGAAGGGCCCGCCCAGGAGAAGGAATTGCGGCGCATCCGCGCCGCCGTGGAAAAGGGCCTGGAACTGGGCCTGGCGGTGAATGCCGGCCACGGCCTGTCCTACCATAACGTCCAGGCCATCGCCGCCATTCCCGGCGTGGAGGAGCTCAACATCGGCCACGCCATCGTCGCCCAGGCCCTGTTCTCCGGCTGGGAGGTGGCGGTGCGGGAGATGAAGCGGCTGATGGTGGAAGCCCGGGGGTAGGAGGGCTGCTTGCAGCCCGAACCAACCTAGTTCAGCCCGCCCAGCGGGCCTCCGACCCCTTGTTTCAGGGTGCCTACAGCGTCTCCTGCCACAGGGTAAAGCAGACGTAACCCTCCCGGTTGCTGGACAATTCCAGCCGATAGCCCTGGTCCTGGGCCTGCTTGGCGGCCTGGTACAGGCCGATGCCCAGCCCGTCGTAGGTGGATACGGGCGCCAGGAACAGCTTCCTTGCCACCTCTTCGCCGGCGGCATGGCCGGTATCGCACACCGTCAGGGATGGCAGGGCGCGGGTCACCAGGGCGATGCGGATGCGGATGTCCGGCTCCCCCACCCGCTTGCGCAAGGCATTCTGGATCAGGTTGTCGGCCACGCTTTCGAAGAGTTCCTGGGGCAGCCACAGGACGGAATCCGCGTCATCGATGTCAAATACCAGCCGTTCCTGGGCGTAACGGTTGCGCAGATTGCGCCATCTCTCCCGCGCCAGGATCTGGTTCCTGTCTACCATATGGGCCGGCGCCTTGAGCTTGTCCAGGGTGATCTCCAGGCGCTTGGCCACCTGGGGCAGCTGGCGCTGCATCAGGGTCTGGAGGGAGGCCGCCTGGTCCGGCTGGCTGTATTCCGCCGCCGAGCAGAGGGTCTTCAGGGACTGGAGGAGGTTTTTCACGTCATGGGTCAGGCGGGAGCCGGTTTCATAGACCGCCTGGGTATAGGCGTTGGCCCGCATCTCCTGTTCCCGGCGCTTGGCCGCGTAGAAGTAGCCGATGATTTCCGTGAGCAGGCGCAGGTGCAGGGCGAAGGCCGGGTTCACCGGGCTGTCGGTATAGAAGGTCACCTCCACGCCCTGATGGGCGAAGGCCACGGCATGGGGGCTGTGGTCTCCCAGTTCGTCCCGGGAATAGGGGCTTTTCCAGGTCACCCCCGTGGACCAGGGCAGGTAGGTGAAACCCAGCATGGCCGCCCGCAGGAACCGTTCCGGGTCGGATACCCGTTCCGCCGCGTCGGACAGGTCTCTGAGCCACTCTTCCAGGGGCAGCCCCAGGGAAAGCACGTAGCGGGAAAACAGGTTGCGCAGGCCCGAATCCTCGCCCCGGGGCTGCCACAGCCAGGTGATGATCAGCAGGGAGGTGGCCAGGGTAAGCAGGCTGATGAGCACGCCCTGGCCATAGTCCGTGTCGGTGAGGCGCATGGCGGCGTAGCTGCCCAGGGCCAGCACGCCGATGAACAGCTCGAACAGCAGCGTATAGAGCAGGTCCACCACGCCCACGTGGCGCCGGATCTGGGGCGCGGGGAACAGGGCCATGGCCAGGGGCAGGATCAGCAGGGTGTCGCGCCACAGGGAGACATGCCGTTCCCCGCGCATGGGCAAGCCCAGGCCCTGGGGCAGCAGCCACAGGAACAGCAGCAACAGCAGATACAGTACGCCGAGCCAGATGCCGGTCCGTTCCCGGGAGGAACGCAGACCCACCGCCACGCCGGCCAGCAGACCGGCCAGCAGGACGGTCCATAAGGCGGCCGCCCAAAGGGAGTTCAGGGCCGCGAGAATCCCCCCCACGGCAAGTACCCCCAAGGCACGTCCCTTGGAAAGGCGGTGCAGGCCGCTGAAAAAGGGCTGCCACAGCAGAAAGGCGCCGTAGTGGGCCAGGATCAGGGCTGGTCCCCAGGGTTCCCCGTGGCCCCAGACGAAGGCCCCATGCAGGAGCAGCAGCATCAGGGCCAGGATGCGGTTGCCCTGGCGTTGCAGCTGGGAAGGGGAGAAAAACGGGGCGGGATTCATACCAACGCCTTATCGACATCCGGGCCGCAGACTTGAGCAGGCCGCGCCGCCACGCGCGCGCGGATCGACAGTATCGTTGAAGCTTCGCCATCGATCCCGGGGCGATTCCGCCAACCCATTGATTCAACATCGCGCCGGCCTGGCCCGGATTTTGCAGGCATGCCGTTCATGAAACCCATGCATGGATATACCTTACTGGAGCTGGCCATCGTCCTGGTGGTTCTCGCCCTGCTGGTGGGCGGCATTCTGATGTGGCAGGGCGCGGAGGCCAGTCCCCCCCGGGCGTTCCCCACCCAGTCCCGATAGGCCTTCAGCCCTCGCTCAGCCGGATCTCCGCGGCAGCCAGGGCCTCCGGCTCGCCGCGGAGCACCAGCACATCTCCGGCCTGCAGCACCGCCTCGTCATCGGCATCCAGGGTGGGCTCGCCGTAGCGGCGCAGGTTGACCAGGGTGGCCCCGAGGGAGGGGAGTTCCAAGTCCATCACGCGCCGGCCCACTGCCCAGAAGCGCTCCCGCACCATGACGGAAGCCAGCCGCTCGCCTCCCGCCTCGTCATCCTCGTCCGTCAGGCCGCGGAAATAACCACGCAGGGCGCCGTAACGGGCTTCCCGGGTCTGGCGGATGCGCTTGAGCACCCTTGCCAGGGGCAGGCCCGCCATGAGCAGGGTCTGGGAAGCCAGCATGAGGGCCCCCTCCATGACCTCGGGCACCACCTCCGCCGCGCCCTTCTGGCGCAGCAGGTCCAGGTCCCCGTCATCCACCGTGCGCACGATGACCGGCGCATCCGGCTTCAGGCGGTGGGCGGCATCGATGATCTGCAAGGCCGAAGGGGTGTGGGCGAAGCTCACCACCACGGCCCGGGCCCGGTGCACGCCCGCCGCCATCAGCACCTCGGGCCGCGTGGCGTCGCCGAACACCACCGCGTCGCCGGCCTGGGCCGCCGCGTGCACCCGGCGGGGGTCGTCGTCCAGGGCGATGAAGGGCACATGCTCCATCTGCAGCAGACGGGCCAGGCTCTGGCCGCTGCGGCCGTAGCCGCACAGGATCACGTGCTTCTGGATGCCGAAGGCCCGGGCCGCGATCTCGTGCACCCCCCTGGCCTGGGCCATCCAGGCCCCGCCCTCCAGCCAGCGTGCCAGGCGCACGCCGGCCAGATACATGCCGGGCGCCGCCAGCATGGACAGCACCATGGCCGCCAGAATGGTCTGGTGCAATTCCCGGTCGACCAGGGCATTGCCCGCCGCCAGGCCCAGCAGCACGAAACCGAATTCCCCCGCCTGGGCGAGGGAGAGGCCCACCCGGGCCACCACGGGCCAGGCCTGGGTGAACAGGCCCGCCAGCAGGGCGATCACCACCCCCTTGCCCAGGATCAGCAGCGCCAGCACCCCCAGCACCTGGGTCCAGTTGTCCGCCACCACCTTCAGGTCCAGCATGAACCCCACGGTGACGAAGAAGAGCCCCATGAGCACATCCCGGAAGGGGCGGATGTCCGACTCCACCTGGTAGCGGTACTCGGTTTCGGCGATGAGCACGCCGGCCAGGAAGGCCCCCAGGGCCAGGGAGAGGCCGGCCCGGTCGGTGACATAGGCCAGGCCCAGGGTCACCAGCAGCACGTTCAGCATGAACAGCTCGCTGGATTTGGTCTGGGCCACCCATTGGAACCAGGGCCGCATGAGCTTCTGGCCCAGGGCCAGGATCAGCACCAGGGCCAGCACCGCCTTCAGGGAGGCCAGCAGCATGGCTTCCCCCATGCCATTGCTCTGGGCCAGGGCCGGCACGAAGATGATGAGGGGGGCCACGGTCAGGTCCTGGAACAGCAGCACCCCCAGGATGAGCCGTCCCGGCTCGCTGCCCAGCTCGTCCCGCTCCGACAGCATCTTGCTCACCACGGCGGTGGAGGACATAGCCAGCACGCCGCCCAGGGCCAGGCCCGCTTCCCAGGGCAGCCCCGCCAGCAGACCCAGTACCATGACGATGAACATGGTGACGCTCACCTGGAGCCCTCCCAGGCCGAATACCGCCTGGCGCATGGTTTTCAGGCGCGACAGGGAAAACTCCAGGCCGATGGAGAACATCAGGAACACCACCCCGAACTCAGCCAGGCGGGCGGTGGGGGATTCGTGCTCCATGTGGGGGAGGAAAGGCCCCAGGCCGATGCCGATGAGTACATAACCCAGCAGGGCCGGCATGCCCACGGCCTTGAGCCCGGCCACTGCGAACACGCCGGCCGCCAGCAGAATGAGGGTCAATTCCAGGGTTGAGGTCATAAATCCAGTGAGCGGCGGGTGTCGCGGGCAGCAGGCTCGGAACCGACGACTGCCAACTGCCCTTCACCAACTTGTTCTAAACTCTCGGGCCATTATGACACCGACTCCCACTTCCCCCGGCGACATCCTCGCCATCGCCCGCCGCACCCTGGAGATCGAGGCCGCGGCGGTATCGAAGCTGGTCGAATACATCGACGCCGATTTTCTCCGCGCCGTGGACACGCTGCTGGCCTGCAAGGGCCGCGTGGTGGTCTCGGGCATGGGCAAGTCCGGCCATATCGGCGGCAAGATCGCCGCCTCCCTGGCCAGCACCGGCACCCCCGCCTTCTTCATGCACCCGGCGGAGGCCAGCCACGGCGACCTGGGCATGATCACCGGCGAAGACGTGGTCATGGCCCTGTCCAATTCCGGCGAAAGCCCGGAGATTGCCGGTATCGTGCCTCTCATCAAGCGGCGCGGCGCCCGTCTCATCGGCATGACCGGCAACCCGGCCTCCACCCTGGCGCGGGAGTCCGACATCCACCTCAATGCCCGGGTGGAGCAGGAGGCCTGTCCCCACAACCTGGCCCCCACCGCCAGCACCACCGCCGCCCTGGCCCTGGGAGACGCCCTGGTGGTGGCCACCCTGCTGGCCCGGGGCTTTACCGCCGAGGACTTCGCCCGCACCCATCCGGGCGGCGCCCTGGGCCGGCGCCTGCTGGTGCACGTGCGGGACCTCATGCACGCCGGCGAGGCCCTGCCGGTGGTGGATGACTCCGCCAGTCTCAAGGAGGCCCTGCTGGAGATGACCCGCAAGGGCCTGGGCATGACCGCCGTGGTGAACCGGGACGGCCGCCTGGAAGGCATCTTCACGGACGGCGACCTGCGCCGCCTGCTGGATCGGGACGTGGACATCCGCAGCGCCATGATCGCCGACGTGATGAAGCGGGGCCCCCTGACCATTTCCCAGGAAGTCCTGGCGGTGGAGGCGGCCCACGTCATGGAACAGACCAAGGTGAACGGCCTGCTGGCGGTGGACGGGGAGGGCCGGCTCACCGGCGCCCTGAACATGCACGACCTGCTGCGCGCCGGAGTGATATGAAATGAACCCACAGGACAACGCCCAAAGCCTCGACGACCGCGCCCGGGCCGTGCGCATGATCGTCTTCGACATCGACGGCGTGCTCACCGACGGCAGCCTGTTCTACGGCGACGACGGCCAGGAATACAAGGCCTTCAACTCCCGGGACGGCCACGGCATCAAGATGCTGCGGGCCAGCGGCGTGGAGGCGGGCATCATCACCGGGCGCACCTCCCAGGTGGTGCTGCACCGGGCCCGCAACCTGGGCATCAACCACATCTTCCAGGGGGCCCACGACAAGCTGGTGGCCTTTGACGCCCTGCTGCGGGAACAGGGGCTGGGCGCGGAGCAGATCGCCTACATGGGCGACGATATTGTCGATTTGCCTATCCTGCGGCGGTGCGGCCTGGCTATCACCGTGCCCGACGCGCCCACGGAAGTGAAAGCCCGTTGCCACCTGGTCACCCAGGCCGGCGCCGGCCACGGCGCGGCACGGGAAGTGTGTGAATTCATCATGCGGGCGCAGGGCACGTGGGCCGCCCAACTGGCCTTATACGACCGGTGACGCTGGCATGACGGGCGGACACCAGGTCCATTGGCTGCCCCTGGGGCTGGTGACCCTGCTGGCCCTGCTGGGCATGTGGCTGAACCAGCTTACCCACCGCCCCGTGGTGGAGGACAACGGCGGCTTCGCCCACGAACCCGACACCATCGTGAAGAATTTCAATGCCCTGGCCTTCGACCAGGGCGGCCGCCCCCTGCACCGCCTGAGCGCCGCCCGCCTGGTCCACTACATGGACGACGACACCACCGAGCTGGAATCCCCCCGCTTCAGCGTGCTGGAAAGGAACAGCATCCGTTCGGAAGTGACGGCCCGGCGGGGCCAGGTCTCCGGCAACGGCCAGCACGTCCACTTCCTCGGCGACGTGCGGCTTATCCGCCAGGATCCGGGTGCCCGTTCCCCCCTCGAGCTGGAAACGGAATACCTCTGGATCACCCCGGATGCTGGCATCATGCAGACCCACAAACCCGTCACCCTGAAGCAGGGGCGGGCCGTCATCACGGCCGGCCGATTGCTGGTCAGTGATCAAAACAAGGAAGTCACCCTGTCCGGTGGCGTACATGGAAGCTATGAAAAGACCCGTTGATACCCTGCTGTTCTGCCTGGCCATCCTGGCCCTGGCCCCCGCCGCCCAGGCGGAGCGGGCCGACCGCGACAAGCCCATCAACGTGGAGGCGGACAGCGTCAGGATGGACGATGTCAAGAAGGTGGCCGTCTATGAAGGCCATGTGGTGCTGACCCAGGGCACCCTCATGATCACCGCCGAGCGCATCGAGGTGCGCCAGGACGACAAGGGCGTGGTATCCGGCCTGGCCACGGGCAAGCCGGCCTATTTCCGCCAGAAGATGGAGGCCGGCAGCGAGTTCGCCGAGGGCTGGGCCGAACGCATCGAATACGACGGACAGGGCGACAAGATCAAGCTCGCCGGCCAGGCCAGGCTGAAGCGGGGTATCGACGAACTGCGCGGCAACACCATCACCTATGACAGCAGTACCGAATTCTTCCAGGCCCAGGGCGGCACCAGCGGCGCCTCGGGCCGGGTGCGCGCGGTCATCCGCCCCCGGGGCCAGACGAAGCCGTGAGCTGTCTGGTCGCGGAAAACCTGGCCAAGCGCTACAAGGCGCGCAAGGTGGTCACCGACGCCTCCTTCCGCGTGGAGAGCGGCGAGGTGGTGGGCCTGCTGGGCCCCAACGGCGCGGGCAAGACCACCTGCTTCTACATGGTGGTGGGCCTGATCCGGAGCGATGCCGGCCGCATCCTGCTGGAAGAGGATGGCCAGCGGACCGACATGACGGACCTGCCGGTCTACAAGCGCTCCCGCCTGGGCCTGTCCTATCTGCCCCAGGAACCCTCCATCTTCCGGCGCCTGTCCGTGGCGGACAACATCGCCGCCATGCTGGAACTCAAGGGCTACCGGGGCGATGAGCTCCATCTCCGCCTGGATGGCCTGCTGGCGGACCTGCACATCACCCACCTGCGGGACGCGCCCGCCACGGCCCTGTCCGGGGGGGAGCGCCGCCGGGCCGAGATCGCCCGGGCCCTGGCCACCTCCCCCCGTTTCGTGCTGCTGGACGAGCCCTTCGCCGGCATCGACCCCATCTCGGTCATCGACATCCAGAAGATCGTCGGCTTCCTCACCGAGCGGGGCATCGGCGTGCTCATCACCGACCACAACGTGCGCGAAACCCTGGGCATCTGCCAC